>NZ_JBHVEU010000318.1:0-10230 GCF_042802075.1 Kitasatospora sp. NPDC057518 | reverse complement strand
GGGCAGGGGGCTCCGGGCCGGCCTCAGCGCACACCGGGCCCGGACGGACGGCAGCCCGTACGGTCCCAAGATCCGCTCCTTGATGGAAACTTGACGAACCGCAGCCCTTCCCGGGTCTTCTCAGTCTCCGCGAAATCCGTCTAACTGTTAGCACCCGGCGGGGCAGGGCCAGCAGCACGCGGCCGAAGCCCACGGACGCCGGTGCCTTCCCGGCGTCGGGAAAGCCGCTCACGCTTGCCCGGTCCCGGCACCGCCATGCCCGCGTCGGCGAACCGTCGGATCGCGCAAGGAAAGCACTCGCTGGTGTTCACGTGGGGTGAGAGGGGCATGCCCAGGATGACGAAGTCCACAGGAGCGCGCAGACTCGCACAAGTGGTGGCGCTGGTCACGGTCGTGGCGACCGCCGCGGCCTGCACCAGCGGCAGCGGCGGCGGGGGCGGCGGCGGCAGCAGCCCGGGGCCGGTCGGGGCCCCGGTCCAGGGCGGCGTGGTGCGGGTCGCCGAGGCGCCCTCCACCTTCCCGGACGCCATCTGGCCGTTCGACTCCGCGGCCCAGGTCAGCACGGTGAACACCAGCCAGTTCCAGGAGCTGTTCTACCGCCCCCTGTACTACTGGGGGCTGAACGACAAGGTCGCCCTGGACCCGGAGGTGTCCCTCGGCGAGGCGCCCGCCTGGAGCCCGGACGGGAAGACCGTCACCATCCAGGTCAAACCGTGGAAGTGGTCGAACGGCGAGGACGTCACCGCCCAGGACGTGCTGTTCTGGATCAACATGGCCAAGGCCGAGACGTCCAACAGCGGCTACTACACCCCGCCGAACCCGGCGATCGGCGCCAAGTACTTCCCGGACAACGTGGCCTCGGCGACCGCCTCCGGCCAGACGCTGACGCTGACCCTCGACACCCCGGTCAGCCAGACCTGGTTCACCGACGACGAGCTCAGCCAGATCACCCCGATGCCGCTCGCCTGGGACCTCACCGGCCCCAACCAGAAGGGGAGTTGCGCGAACGACGCGTTCGGCTCGGACGCCGCCATGACCGACTGCGCCGCCGACTACGCCTACCTCAGCGCGCAGTCGACCAAGGGCGGCGACTTCGCGGGCAGCCCGCTGTGGTCGGTGGTCGACGGCCCGTGGAAGCTCAAGACCTACAACGGCACCTCCGGCGCGTACGCGATCGTGCCGAACACCGCCTACTCGGGACCGCAGAAGCCCTACCTCGACGAGGTGGACTTCGTCCCCTACACCTCGGACACCACCGAGTACGCGGACCTCAAGGCCGGCAGCGGCGGCGCCAACGCCATCGACGTCGGCTACCTGCCGGCCGAGGACTCCCCGACCTTCAACGCCAAGAACCCGGACGCCGGCAACCCGCTGAGCGGCGCGGGCTACTACATCCCGGCCCCGACCTACCTGGACGAGATCTCGTACTACCAGATCAACTTCGCCAACCCGGACGTGGGGCCGCTGTTCAAGCAGCCCTACTTCACCAAGGCGGTCCAGGACACCGTGGACCAGCAGGGCATCATCAACGGCATCTGGAAGGGCTGGGGCTACCCGAGCACCGGCGCCGTGCCCAGCCTCCCGGCCGGCAACCCGCTCTCCCCCAAGAGCCAGTCCGAGAAGGCCACCTACGACCCGGCGGCCGCCAAGCAGCTGCTGCGCGGCCACGGCTGGAACACCGACAGCACCCCGGCCACCTGCACGAACCCGGGCACCGGCCCCGACCAGTGCGGGGCCGGCATCGCGGCGGGCACCAAGGCCGCGTTCACCATGAACTACCCCTCCGGCCAGGCCGCCCTGGACACCATGGCGGCGGACATGCGCTCGGACGCGGCCAAGGCGGGCATCGGCATCACCGTCGTCAGCCAGACCCAGAACACCATCGGCAACGAGGGCGTGGCCTGCACCGCCGCCCAGCCGGCCGGATGCCAGTGGCAGGCCCTGCTCTACGGCGGCTGGGTCTTCGCCCCCGACTACTACCCGACCGGCGACGCGCTGTTCGCCACCGGCGCCGGGCCGAACGTCTGGAGCTTCTCCGACCCGAAGCTGGACCAGCTGATCGTCAAGACCACCACCGGCAGCGACGTCAACGACCTGTACGCCTACGAGGACTACATCGCGGGCGACCAGCCGGTGATCTACACCCCCAACACGCTCACGGTCAGCGAGGTCACCAGGAAGCTGCACGTCGACGCCGGCGACCCCTTCCAGGGCTACGAGCCGGAGTACTGGTACTACACGAAATGACGGCCACCCGTGAGCGCGCCGCGGCCCCCCTCGGGGGGCGGCGGTGACGGCCTACCTGATCCGTCGGCTGTTCCAGGCCCTCGTGACGGTGCTGATGGTCACGGTCATCTCCTTCGGCCTGATGCAGCTCATGCCGGGCGGCCCGGTCCGGGCGATCCTCGGCTCCCACGCCACCCCGGCCACCATCGCCCACCTGACCCACCAGATGGGCCTGGACCGCCCGGTCTACGTTCAGTACTGGACCTGGCTGGACGGCCTGCTCCACGGCGACCTCGGCTTCGACTACATCCAGCAGCGCCCCATCTCCGACCTGCTGTTCAACGCCCTCGGCGCCTCCGCCTACATCGTCGGCGCCTCGCTGCTGCTCGCCCTGCTGATCGCGGTACCGGCGGGCCTGCTCCAGGCCACCCGCCGCAACGGCGCGCTGGACCACGCCTTCACGGTGTTCTCCTTCATCGCCTACGGGGTGCCGACCTTCTTCATCGGCTTCCTGATCCAGCAGTGGTTCGAGGACGACCTGAAGTGGGTCTCGGTGCACGACCAGGTGGCCACCTTCGGCGAGGCGCTGACCCACCCCGGGGCCGTCTGCCTGCCCGTCCTGACCCTGACCCTCACCACCGTGGCCGGCTACAGCCGCTACATGCGCTCCGGGGTGCTGGACCAGATCACCCAGGACTACGTCCGGTCCGCCCAGGCCAAGGGCGCCTCCCGGCGCCGCACCCTGTACGGCCACGTCCTGCGCAACGCCCTGATCCCGATGGTCACCCTGGTCGGCCTCTCGATGCCCGCGCTGGTCGGCGGCGCGCTGATCGTCGAGTACGTCTTCAACATCCAGGGCATCGGCCTGCTGACCACCCGCGCCGCGCTGCAGAGCGACTACGGCATCACCCTGGCCGCCACCCTGCTCACCGCGGTGGCCACCGTGGTCGGTTCGCTGCTGGCCGACCTCGGCTACGCCGTGCTGGACCCCCGAGTGAGGCTCACCTGATGGCCCCGACACCCGGTACGACGCCCAACCCCCGGCCCGGGCCCCTGCCCGGCACGACGCCCGGCCGGCCAGACGCCCCCGGCGGGGAGCCCGCCGGGCGGCCCCGCTCGATGCTCCGGCGCGGCGCGGAGGTCTTCGCCGAGAACCGGCTCGCCCTGGTCGCCGTCGCCGCCCTGGTCGCGATCACCGCGTTCTGCTTCCTCGGCCCGCTGTTCTACCACGCCGACACCTCGGTGGTGAACCTCTCCGCCGTCACCCTGCCGCCGGGCGCCGGGCACCCGCTCGGCACCGACAACGACGGCATCGACGAGCTCGGCAAGGTGATGGCCGGCGGGCAGACCAGCCTGGAGATCGGCCTCGCCGCCGGCCTGATCGCCGCCGTCATCGGCGCGCTGTACGGCGCCGTCGCGGGCTACCTGGGCGGCTGGGTCGACGCGCTGATGATGCGGGTGATCGACTCCTTCATGTCCTTCCCGCTGATCTTCCTGCTGATCTACCTCAGCAGCGTCTACGGGAAGAGCAAGACGATGCTGATCCTGGAGGTCGGCCTGACCTCCTGGTTCGGCATCACCCGCCTGGTCCGCGGCGAGGCCCTGGCGATCAAGGTCCGGGACTACGTCTCCGCGTCCCGGATGATGGGCGCGGGCGGCGGGCGGATCGTGCTCAAGCACATCCTGCCCAACACCATCGGGACCACGATCGTCAACACCACGTTCTCGATCGCCGACGCGGTCTTCGCCCTCTCCACCCTCAGCTACATCGGCCTGGGCCTCCAGGCCCCCGACAACGACCTGGGCGGCATGCTCGACGTCGGCACCAACTACGCCGGCCAGGGCTACTGGTGGATGATCTACCCGCCCGCCGCCGTGATCATCCTGCTCATCCTCTGCTTCAACGTGATCGGCGACGCCCTGCGCGACGCCTTCGAAACCCGCCTGCGGAAACGGTGAACCGACGGAGGTTCCGGCAGTGGCGCTCCTCGAAGTGACCGGCCTGCGCACCGAGATCCGACTGAAGCACTCGGTGGTGCGGGCCCTGGACGGCGTCGACCTCGCGGTGGACGCGGGCGAGACCCTCGGCATCGTCGGCGAGTCGGGCTGCGGCAAGACCATGACCGCCATGTCGATCATGCAGCTGCTGCCGAACGGCGGCAGCGTCGTCGGCGGCAGCGTCCTACTCGACGGCCGCGACCTGCTCGCGCTCGAACCCGGGACGATGGACCGGGTTCGCGGCAACGACATCGGGATGATCTTCCAGGACCCGACCACCTCGCTCAACCCGACCATGACCATCGGCCGGCAGATCTCCGAGTCCGTCCGCATCCACCGCCGGGCCTCCCGCCGGGAGGCGCACGAACGCGCCGTCGAGGTGCTGAACCTGGTCGGCATGCCCAGCCCCGCCCGGCGGGCCCTGGTCTACCCGCACGAACTGTCCGGCGGCATGCGCCAACGGGCCATGATCGCCATGGCCCTGGCCAACGAACCCAAACTGCTCATCGCCGACGAGCCGACCACCGCCCTCGACGTCACCGTCCAGAAGCAGATCCTCGAACTCATCGACCACCTCAAGCAGCAGCTCGGCATGGCCGTCATCCTGGTCACCCACGACCTCGGCGTCATCGCCGGACGGGCCGACCGGATCGCCGTCATGTACGCCGGGAAGGTCGTCGAGACCACCGGCACCGAGGCGCTCTACGGCAACCCCCGCCACCCGTACACCGAGGCGCTGTTCGCCTCGCTGCCGGAACGCTCCGCCCGCTCCGGCGGCCGGCTCTACTCGATCCCCGGCCTGCCGCCGGACCTGACCACTCCCCCGCCCGGCTGCCGCTTCGCCGCGCGCTGCCGCTACGCCACCGAGCAGTGCCACGCGCAGGAGCCGCCGCTGTCCGGGGAGGTCCCGGAGCACCGGTACGCGTGCTACTTCCCGGTCGGCGAGGCCGGATCGGGCGTCCGGTCCACAGCACGGACGACGGCTGTACAGACTCCGGCGGTGACCGACGAGGTGACGGCAGCGGCCGACGGCCCGGCGGCCGAACCGCTGCTGCGCGTCGAGCACCTGGTCAAGCAGTACCCGGTCACCAACGGCCTCGTCCTGCGCCGGACCGTCGGCGCCGTCAGCGCCGTCGCCGACCTCTCCCTGACCGTCCGCCGGGGAGAGACGCTCGGCCTGGTCGGCGAGTCCGGCTGCGGCAAGACCACCGTCGGCAAACTCATCGTCGGCCTGGAGAGGCCCACCAGCGGCAGCCTGGTGTTCCAGGGCCGCGACCTCGCCCTGGTGCCACGGGCCGAGCGGCGCCGGCTGCGCCGCGACGTCCAGCTGATGTTCCAGGACTCCTACGCGGCCATGAACCCGCGGATGCCGGTCCACTCGATCATGCGCGAACCGCTCGACATCCACCGGGTCGACGGCCCGACCGAGCGCGACCGGCGGATCCGGCAGATCTTCGACCTGGTCGGCCTGCCGCTCACCGCCCTCGAACGCTACCCGCACGAGTTCTCCGGCGGCCAGCGCCAACGCATCGGACTGGCCCGCGCCTTGGCCCTCAGCCCCCGGCTCATCGTCGCCGACGAGCCCGTCTCGGCCCTCGACGTGTCGATCCAGTCCCAGGTGCTCAACCTGATGCGCGACCTCCAGGGCGAACTCGGCCTGTCGTACCTGTTCATCTCGCACGACCTGTCCGTGGTCCGCTACCTGTCCGACCGGATCGGCGTGATGTACCTCGGCAAGCTGGTGGAGATCGGCCCCGCGCCGTCGGTGTACGCCCGGCCGGTGCACCACTACACCCGCGGCCTGCTCGACACCGTCCCCGTCGCCGACCCGGCGGTGGAACGGGCCAGGAGCAACCGAGGCGTCGCCGGGGAACTCCCCTCCGCGATCGACCCGCCGTCCGGCTGCCGCTTCCGCACCCGCTGCGCGGCGGCGCAGCAGCTCTGCGCCGAGGTCGAGCCACCGCTGACCGCCTACGGCCCCGACGACCACCTGGCCGCCTGCCACTTCCCCCTGCGGCCGTCACCTCCCGGGTGAAGCCGCACCCCGGACCGGCTTCGTCCCGTAGCGTTTTCCTTCCACCGCGGGGACCCGCGGTGTACGAAGGGGAGGGTTACATGAACTCGCTTGTCTCGAAGGCCCGCTGGTTAGGCTCCCTGGCGGTGGCGGGAGCGCTGCTGCTCACCGGGTCCGGCTCCGCCGGCGCCGCCACCCACACCTCCGGCGGCCCGGTCCCGGGCGTCCCGCAGACCGTCGAACTGGACTCGTCCCCCGCCTCGGTGGCCGTCAGCCCGGACGGGCACAAGGCCTACGTCGCGGTGAAGGACACCACCAAGGGCGCCAAGGTGAAGGTGGTCGACACCCAGAGCGGCGCCATCACCGCGGTGGTGACACTGTCCACCGGTCTCGGCGCCGGCCCGGGCCCGCTGGCCGTCAGCCCCGACGGCTCGCGCGTCTACGTGCTCTTCTCCACCGCCCGCAAGGCACCGCTGTCCAGCCTGGGCGCCATCGACACGGCCACCGACACCGTCGTCTCCAGCACCGAGGCACCCGACCAGCCGCGACCCGACGGCACCTTCCCCGGCGCCCTCACCTCCCTGGCCGTCAGCCCCGACGGCGCCACCGTCTACGTCGGCCAGGACGGACCGGCCCGCTACCACCGCCCGGCCGAGCCGGGCGCCCGGGTCCTGTCCTTCTCCCCGCAGCAGCAGGCCTACACCACCGCCGTCCCGGTCCCCGGCCACTACCTGGGCTCGATCGTCACGCCGCCGAACGGCGAAACCGCGTACACCGCCACCGACGAGAACCTGGTCCGCCTGGACACCAGCACCGCGACCCCGACCATCACCGGAACCACCGCCGCCACCATCGGCTCCCGCCCGATCCTGGCCCTCTCCCCGGACACCACCCGCCTCTACGGCGTGGGCAACAACGGCACCGGCTACGCCGTAGACCTCGCCACCGACACCCTCACCACCCTCGACCTCGCCCCGGGCCAGTGGCTGCAGAACCCCTCGGTGTCCGCCGACGGCACCCGGCTCTACCTGGTCCTGCAGGACCTCACCAGCGGCGACAGCAAGGCCTCGGTCCTCGCCCTGGACACCGCGACCAACACCCTCGTCCCCGCCGAGGAGATCACCGGCCTCAACTGGGTCACCGCCCTGGCCCTCGGCCCCGACGCCCACACCTTCTACCTCACCGTCAACTCCACCCTGCGCATCCTCGCCCACTGACCACACCCACCCCGCACCCCGCCCCGCCCTCGGGGCGGGGTACCCCCGCCGAGGCCCCCTCCGCCGAGGGCTCCCTCCAGCGTTTCCGTCGCCCGCACCGCCGTCGTCCTTGTCCTCGTCCTCAACGGAATCCGGAAATGACCACTGCCGGGAATGAATCAGTGGAACACGATGGCGTGGCCGCCCTCGATGCTTGCCAGGCATGCCCGATAGAGCTGGTACCAGGTGAAGCGCTCCGTCGCGAACGGTCCGTCCACCGCGAGATCCCGAGCTTCCCATGCCTCCCCCGAACCGGAGGGAACGCTCTCGTCGTCGAGGTTGATGCCGATCGACGGCGCCAGGTCCGACAGTTCAGCCAGCAGGCGCTGACTGGAGCCGACGATTCCGGCGCCCTCGACTCCCGCCTCATCAGGGAGGAAGAGCGGATCCTCGAACTCGACCGGCACGTAGTAGCCGGAGCTGTCGGAGTGACAGAGCAGATGGGAGGCCAGCCTCGACGTCTCATCCTGGATCTTCTCGCAATCGCGGTCGAACTGGCGCCCGCTGACCTCCAGAGCCGACGTGACAGGTTCGCCGAGGTTCACGAGCACCAGGATGCGGCGCAGCTGGGTCAGGTACCCGTAGGGAAAGCCACCGGAGAAGGTACGGGCACGAGGCGGATCGGTGATCTCCGGCTCGTGCCAGCTGACCCCCTCCTCCACGAGCGCCCGGCCGAGGCGGGCGAAGGCCGACCGGTGATGGTCGAGACCTTCCGCATCGTTGCGAGCCTGGTCGTAGAGGAGTCCCACTGATATCGAAAGTCCCATGGGCCAGAGTCTAGGAACGACCCCTGACGACGACGGGTCCGCCGCCGCGCCGACAGCCGTGTCTCGGGGGGTGAGGAACATCGGAGCGACACCGGCGCAACCCTCCCCCGCTCTCCAGAGCCCGTCGGCCTGCGCTTCCATGGTGGTTGAACCTTCGGCGGTCGTGCTGCCCCGAGCAGGGGCATCAACCCGCAGACGGACCGGCACGTTCCCGCCCGAACCGAGTCCGACACCCGCCTCCTGGCAACCCGCCCCTCCCTTCGTGAAAGGCTTGCCGCCATGCGCGAAGCACCGGAGGACCGCGCCGCACGGAGCTTTCTGTCAGCGATCCGCGTCGGCGACCTGTGTGGTGGGGTCGCATCAGAGGTCACCCGCTCCGGGGTGGCGGTGACGTTGGACGGGTTCCCGGCGAGACCGCTGGGGTTCGTCGGCTCGTTGGACCTGCCCTGGGGGCGGCCTCGGAGCGAGGGTGTGGAGGTCGGTCAGCGGATCACCGCCGAGGTCATCGCCGTCGACCCGCCCGCGGGCCGCGTACGGCTGTCCATGGCAGCCACCGGGAACCCGGAGCTGTGGGCCTTTCTGAAGCGGCTCGCCCCAGGCCAGATCCTCGCCGGCACGGTCGCGTCGATCGAGTCGTTCGGCGTGTTCGTGGCGCTGGACGACGGGCCCGGTCATCCGGTCTTCCCGGGGGTCGGGTTCATCACGATCCCCGAACTGTCCTGGTGTCACTTCGAAACGGCCTCGGACATCGTCCGGGTCGGCGAGCGCGTCTCGTGCGGATTCCTCCACTTCGACACCAAGAACGGGGAGGCCAGGCTGTCCTTGCGGGCTATGCGGCCGGACCCCTTCCAGGACTTCGCCAACAGCGTCGCCGCGGGCCGGACACTGCGCGGAAGGGTCACCCGGCTGATCCCGTTCGGCGCCTTCGTCCAGGTCGCCGACGGGGTCGAGGGGCTGATCCACCTCAAGGACCTCGCACGGACACCCGTACGGACGCCACAGGAGGTCGTAGGAGTCGGCGACGAAGTCCTGGTCGTCGTCACCGACATCGACCGAGGACGCCGAAAGCTGGCGCTGTCGCGGCAGGAGCCCCCCTCCCGCTGATCGTGATCGTCCCGCGTGCGGCGCACTCGACGCATATCCGGTTGGCGCGCCGCCAGCCGCGTGCCCCTCGGTCTCCCACAGGTGCCGGGCTCAGAAGAGCACGTCCTCGCCACCAGGCTCGGGTATCCCGATCACACAGGTGCGACCGGGGTCGTCGGGCACGGAGCAAGGGCGCGTCGGGGGCGGACAGGAAAATCAGGCGCTCGTTCGTACCGCCTCGGGTACCGTGGCGCACTGCCCTGTCGGGAAGGGCCGCAGCGAAGCGGGGGAGGAACCGGTGGAGATGGACGAGGCGGCGCGGGCCGCATGGTGGGAGAGCCTGCCCGCGGGGATCCGCGACGAGATCGACGGGTACGTCCTCCAGGACTCCCTCTTCCACGCGCTGCGGACCGTCGTCGATGTCGGCCGCGTCCCCTCCGGCATCGGCATCCGCATCGCGCAGGACATCGTCAACGACCGCTACACCCACCACGGCGACCGGATCGCCCGGAGCCCCGACAGCCCCCTCGACCTGGAGTCCCTGGCGTTCCGTGCCGCCGGCTGCCCCGGCCGCGTCGTGGCGATCGAGGTGGTCTGGGACGGCGACACCGTCCACGACTGGTTCACGGTCCTGCTGGCGATCACCGAGGACCCGGTGCGGGAGCACCCGTTGGCCACCGTCTACTCCACCACGGCCAGGCGCTACCTGGACGGGGAAGGAGTCGGCAGCGGACAGCTCGTGTGCGCCGCGGCCGCCGAACACGCGGGCCGGGCCCTGGCCGGGCACCTGTCGGTCCCCTTCCACTTCGCCAGCCCTGACACCCCGGACGACGAGGCTCCCCGCTGGCGGGAGTGAGAGGTGCGGCGCTGTCGGCCGGAGCTCGGC
>NZ_JBHVEU010000317.1:0-10283 GCF_042802075.1 Kitasatospora sp. NPDC057518 | reverse complement strand
CGACGGCTCCCGGCGTCGGCGGCGGGCTCGCGTACGGGCCCGCCGGTCAGAGCGGCCGGTTCACCGGCCCGGCCTGCGGGGCCGCGGGCGGCTCGGTGACGGCTCCACCGGGCACACCGGGCGTCGCTCCGCCAGGTGAACCGGCCGTCGCTCCGCCGGGCGAACCCGCTGTTGCTCCACCGGGCGGCTCGGTGACCGCTCCGCCGGGCGCACCGTCCTCCCGCAGGGCCGCCGTCTCGGACTTCAGGATCCGCATCGACTTCCCCAGTCCGCGCGCCATCTCGGGCAGCTTCTTGGAGCCGAACAGCAGCACCAGCACGGCCACCGTGACCAGCACGTGCCAGGGCTCCAGACCATTGCGCAGCATCGCCGCCTCACCCGGCCTTTCGTCGTCGTGACCGGGGCCGCTCGTACGGCGCCCCCGGTCGTCTCGGGGTGGTTTGGGTGACTTCACCGTAAAGCTTGACTGATTTTTCAGTCAATGCGAGAGTCGGTCCCGGCGCTGCCGACCGACCTCGTCCTCCCGGACGACCTCCTCGTCCGCCGCCGACCATCGCCGCGCGGGCCGCTCCCCCGGAGCCCGCCCTCCCCGCCGCGCCGGATCCACCCCCCAGCCCCACCGGAGTCCACCGTGTCCCAGTCCCCCCTCGCCCGCCGCACGGTGCTGCGCTCCCTCGCCGGAGCCGGTGCGATCGCCCTCGGCGCGACGGCCTGCGCCACCGCCGGCGACGAGCCGGCCGGCCCCGCGGCCCCGGCCTCCGGCACCCCCGGACAGCCTGCCGCGCAGCCCCCGGCGCCCGCCTCCGATCCCACCCCCGCCCCCACCCCCGCTCGCGGCCGGCGGCTCGGCGGCGAGTGGGAGAAGCACGAGCGGACCTTCATGGCCTGGCCCGCCTCCGAGAACGTCTGGGGCGAGCAGCTCGGGGCCGTCCGCAGGGACATCGCCACCGTGGCCCGGGCCATCGGACAGCGCGAACCGGTGGTCCTGCTCGTCCGCCCCGGCCAGGAGGCCTCGGCCCGCAACGCCTGCGGCTCGGACGTCGAGCTGCTCGCCGTCCCGGTGGACGACCTGTGGGCCCGCGACACCCTGCCGGTCTTCGTCGAGGAGGGCGGAAAGGTCAAGGGCGTCGACTTCAACTTCAGCGGCTGGGGCGGGAAGCAGGAGCACGCCAACGACGCCCGGATCGCCCGCACCGTCCTGGAGAAGTACGGGATCGAGCGGCTGGAGACCCCGCTCACCGCCGAGGGCGGCTCCTTCGAGACCGACGGCCAGGGCACCCTGCTGGTCACCGAGAGCTCCGTGGTCAACGACAACCGCAACCCGGGCCGCACCCGCGACGAGGTCGAGGCGGAGCTCAAGCGGACGCTGGGCCTCACCAAGGTGATCTGGCTGGCGGGCGTCAAGGGCAAGGACATCACCGACGCCCACGTCGACTGCCTCGCCCGCTTCGCCGCCCCCGGCGTCGTCTTCCTGGACCGCGCCTTCCCCGGCACCCCGCCCGACGTCTGGTCCCGCTCCGCCGACCAGGCGCGCGCCGTCCTCGCCGAGGCCACCGACGCGACCGGCGGGAAACTCAAGGTCGTCGAGATCGGCCAGCCCGACCCGGACCGGATCACCGGCCGCGGCGACGCCTTCGTCTCCTCGTACATGAACTTCTACATCGGCAACAAGGGCGTCTACCTGCCGCTCTTCGGCGACGCCAAGGCCGACGGCCACGCCCAGGAGGTCTTCCGGGAGCAGTTCCCGGACCGCGAGATCGTCCCCGTGAAGATCGACACCATCGCCTCCGGCGGGGGCGGCATCCACTGCTCCACCCACGACCAGCCGGCCGGCTGACCCCTCGCCGCCCCGCACCGAGGGAGAAGGGAACCCCCGTGCAGCTGACCCCCACCGAACGCGACCGGCTGCTGATCTTCACAGCAGCCGAACTCGCCCGCGCCCGCCGCGCCCGCGGCCTGCGACTCAACGTCCCCGAGGCCACCGCGCTCGTCTCGGACACCGTCTGCGAGGCCGCCCGCGACGGGCTGCGCCTGGCCGAGGCCGTCGCGCGCGGCCGCTCCGTCCTCTCCCCCGCCGATGTCCTGCCCGGCGTGGCGGACCTCGTCACCGAGATCCACGTCGAGGCCGTGTTCGAGGACGGCACCCGGCTCGCCGTCATCGCCGACCCGTTCGGCGGCGGCGCCCTCGGCGAGGCCGCACCCGGCGCCGTCCTCACCGACGGCGACGCCGCAACCGGACCGGAACCCGTCCGCGCCCTCGCCGTGCGCAACACCTCCGGGGTGCCGGTCTCGGTCACCTCGCACTTCCACTTCTTCGAGGCCAACCCGCGGCTGGCCTTCGACCGGGCCGCCGCCTACGGGATGCACCTGGCCGTGCCGGCCGGCTCCTCGGTGCGCTTCGACCCGGGCGCCACCGTCGAGGTCGGCCTGGTGCCGATCGGCGGCGAGCGGGTCGCGATCGGCTTCGCCGGGCTGGTCGACGGGCCGCTGGACTCGCCCCGGGTGCGGCGCGAGGCGCTGCGCCGGGCCGCCGAACAGGGCTACCTCGGAGCGGCCGACGAAGGACTGGCCGGCGCGGGAACGGTCGACGGCGGAGCGGCCGGCGCAGGAACAAGCGGCGAAGGACAGGAGCACCACCCGTGAGCAGCAGCATCGACGCGTCCGAGTACACGGCCGTGCACGGCCCGCGCGCCGGGGACCGGGTCCGGCTCGGCGACAGCGGACTGGTCGTCCGGGTCGAGTCCGACTCCCAGCGGCCGGGCGACGAGTTCCTGGCCGGCTTCGGCAAGACCGCCCGGGACGGCCTGCACCTCAAGGCCGCCGCCGTCCGGGACACCTGCGACGTGGTGATCAGCAACGTCCTGGTAATCGACGCGATCCAGGGCATCCGCAAGACCTCGATCGGCATCCGGGAGGGCCGGATCGCCTCGATCGGGCGGGCCGGCAACCCGGACACCCTGGACGGCGTGGACGTGGTGGTCGGCACCGGGACGGCCATCGTCTCCGGCGAGGGCCTGATCGTCACCGCCGGCGCCATCGACACCCACGTGCACCTGATGTCCCCGCGGATCATGGAGGCCTCGCTGGCCTCCGGCGTCACCACCATCATCGGCCAGGAGTTCGGCCCGGTCTGGGGCGTCGGCGTCAACTCGCCCTGGGCGCTGCGGCACGCCTTCAACTCCTTCGACGCCTGGCCCGTCAACATCGGCTTCCTGGGCCGCGGTTCGTCCTCCCACCCCGCCCCGCTCGTCGAGGCCCTCGCCGAGGGCGGAGCCTGCGGCTTCAAGGTGCACGAGGACATGGGCGCGCACACCCGCGCCCTGGACACCGCGCTGTCCGTCGCCGAGGCCCACGACGTCCAAGTGGCGCTGCACACCGACGGGTTGAACGAGTGCCTCTCGGTCGAGGACACCCTGAAGGTCCTCGAAGGCCGGACCATCCACGCCTTCCACATCGAGGGCTGCGGCGGCGGACACGTCCCCAACGTCCTCAAGATGGCGGGCGTGCCGAACGTCATCGGCTCCTCCACCAACCCGACGCTGCCGTTCGGCCGGGACGCGGTCGCCGAGCACTACGGCATGATCGTCTCCGTCCACGGGCTCAAGACCGACCTGCCCGGCGACGCCGCGATGGCCCGCGACCGCATCCGGGCCGGCACCATGGGCGCCGAGGACGTGCTGCACGACCTCGGGGCCATCGGCATCACCTCCTCCGACGCCCAGGGCATGGGCCGGGCCGGCGAGACGGTGCGCCGCACCTTCGCGGTGGCGGGCAAGATGAAGGCCGAACGCGGCCCGCTGGAGGGCGACGGCCCGGACGACGACAACCAGCGCGTGCTGCGCTACATCGCCAAGCTCACCATCAACCCGGCCATCGCCCACGGCCTCTCCCACGAGGTCGGCTCGATCGAGGTCGGGAAACTCGCCGACCTCGTCCTGTGGCGCCCGGCGTCCTTCGGCGCCAAGCCCCAGCTGGTCCTCAAGGCCGGCTTCCCCGCCTACGGCGTCACCGGCGACCCCAACGCCGCCACCGAGACCTGCCAACCCCTCGTCATGGGGCCCCTGTTCGGCGCCCACGGCGCCACCCCCGCGGACCTCTCCGTCGCCTTCACCAGCCGCGCCGCCGCCGAGTCCGGCACCCACGCCCGCCCGTACGACACCATGACCACCCGCCGACGCCGCGTGGCCGTCCGCCACACCCGCGGCATCGGCCCGGGCGACATGGTCCGCAACAGCCGCCTCGGCGAGGTCCTCGTCGACCCGCGCGAGGGCCTCGTCACCCTCGACGGCACCCCCCTGCGGTCCGACCCCGCCGAGGAGGTCCCGCTGAACCGCCTGTACTTCCTCTGATTCCTCTGATGATTCCTCTACCCGTCGACCGGGGCGGGCCGGTGGACTCCTCGCCGGTCCGCGCGCGGCCCACCGGGGCGAGCCGAGCTACGTACTGACCAGCCCGGAGCTGGTCCACCGCGTACTGGTCACCGACGCGGCGAGCTTCGCCAAGGGCCGCTCCTTCGACAAGCTCCGCCCCTACCTCGGGAACGGACTGGCCACCTCCCAGGGCCCCCTCCCAGGGCCCCCTCCACCTCCGACAACACCGACGGCACGGGCGAGCGGCCGGACCTGCTGTCGACGCTCCTCCAGGCCCGGGACGCCGACAGCGGCGAGGCCATGACCGACCGCCAGCTCCACGACGAACTCATCACCCTGCTGGTCGCCGGCACGGAGACCGCCGCAGGCGGGCTCGCCTGGCTCTTCCACGAGCTGGGCCGGCACCCGCTCGTCGACCAGCGGCTCCACCAGGAACTGCGGGACCACGTCGCCCTTCCCCTCGGCCCCGAGCGGCTGGCCCGGCTGGAGTACACGCGCCGCGTCGTCGACGAGGCGCTGCGCGTCCGCAACCCCGGCGGCATCACGATCCGCCGCGCGACCACCGACGTCGAACTCAGCGGCTACCGCTTCCCCCGAGGCACCGAGTTCATCTTCAGCGCCCTGGTCCTCCACCGGAACCCTCGCTACTTCCCCCACCCCCTGCGGTTCGACCCCGACCGCTGGCTGCCCGACCGGCCCCCCGTCCCGCGCGGCGCGTTCGTCCCCTTCGGCGCCGGCAGCCACCTGTGCATCGGCGAGTCCTTCGCCCGCACCGAGATGATGACCGTGGTCGCGGCCGTCGCGGGCCGCTGGCGGCTGGCGCCCGTCCCGGGAGCACGGGTACGGGGCGTCATGACCAGCACCAACCGTCCCGAGAACCTCCTGATGACGGCGGAACCGCGCACGGACCCGTCCGGGAACCGCCCGGCCGGGCCCTGACCGGTGCCGGGAGCCGTCGAGAGGCCCCGTCCCGGGGCCCGCGGCGGACCGTGGCGCGGATCACAGCGGACTTCGCGCGGACGGTGAAATGCGGGAGCCGCCAAGGCGGTTGGCACGGGCGAACGATCACCGTCACCGCCCTGGCGCCCGCCACCGCCACCGCCGACCGCGAGGAATCCTCATGACCGTCACCGAGCCCGCCGCCTCCCGCGCGGCCGACCTCCTGTCCCGGCCCGTCACGATCAACGGGCTGACCGTGCCCAACCGGATCGTGATGGCACCGATGACGCGCTCGTTCTCCCCGGGCGGCGTGCCCGGCGAGGACGTGCGCTCGTACTACGCCCGCCGCGCCGCCGCGGGCGTCGGCCTGATCGTCACCGAGGGGACGTACGTCGGCCACGAGTCCGCCGGCCAGAGCGACGCCATCCCGCGCTTCCACGGCGAGGAGCAGCTGGCCGGGTGGGCCCGCGTCGCCGAGGACGTCCACGCGGCGGGCGGCACCATCGTGCCGCAGCTCTGGCACATCGGCATGGCGCGCAAGCAGGGCGACCCGCCGTTCGCCGACGCCCCCGCCGTCGGCCCGTCCGGCATACGGCTGGACGGCACCGAGGGAACGGGGCGGGCGATGACGCGGGCCGACCTCGACGCCGTCATCGGGGCGTTCGCCGAGGCCGCCGCGGCCGCCGAGCGGATCGGCTTCGACGGCGTCGAGCTGCACGGCGCCCACGGCTACCTGCTCGACCAGTTCCTGTGGGCCGGCACCAACCGCCGCACCGACGCCTACGGCGGCGACCCGGTCGCCCGGACGAGGTTCACCACCGAGCTCGTCGCCGCCGTACGCGAGACCGTCTCCCCCGGTTTCCCGGTGATCTTCCGCTACTCGCAGTGGAAGCTGGAGAACTACGACGCCCGCCTCGCCGAGACCCCGCAGGAGCTGGAGGCGATCCTCACCCCGCTCGCCGAGGCCGGCGTCGACGCCTTCCACGCCTCGACCCGCCGCTACTGGGTCCCCGAGTTCGACGACTCGGACCTCAACCTGGCCGGCTGGACCAGGAAGCTCACCGGCCGCCCCGCCATCACCGTCGGCTCGGTCGGCCTCGACGGCGACTTCATGCGCGCCTTCGCGGGCCAGGGCTCCGGGGTCCAGGGCCTCGACAACCTGCTCGACCGGCTGGAGCGCGACGAGTTCGACCTGGTCGCCGTCGGCCGCGCCCTCCTCCAGGACCCGCAGTGGGCCGCCAAGGTCCTCTCCGGCCGCTTCGCCGACCTGCTCCCGTACGACGCCGCCGCGAGCCGCACCCTGAGCTGACCGCCACGGGCCGACCGGGCCCGGCCCAGCCCGGGTCCCCGGTCCCGGCGAAGGCGACCCAGGCACCGTGCACCCGGGCGGCGAGTCCGGCCGGGGCGGGGTCGGGGCCGAGCAGGCCGGTGTCCCCGTGCAGCCAGGGCTCGTCGGCGAGGTCGAACACGAAGGGCAGCTCGACGGTGTGGGCGGCGCCGAGCCGCCCGTCCAGGGCCGTCGAGCGGTACCCGAACGAGTAGCGGTACGTGCGGCGGCCGCCCGAGATCCGGGCGTGGGCCTCCGCCATGCGCGTCGTCCCGGCCTCGAACAGGGCGTGCGCGAGCACGGCGGAGCGCAGTCCGCCCGGCGTGGCGCCCGGCCGCGCCGCCCGCAGGGCGGAGAGGACCGCCGCCGGATCCGCCAGCAGTCCGGCGGCGACGGCGTGGAGGTCGGCCTCCGTGGTGGACTCCAGCTCCCCCTCCGGCACGAGGTAGAGGTTCGCCTCCTCGGTGTTGGTGCCGATGAGCAGGTCGACGTCGCGGGCCGGTCCGTCCGCGAGGGCGTCCGCGGGCTGGACCGGCAGGACGAGGCCGAGCGGGCTGAGCCCGGCCAGCGGGTCGGTGGCGGTGTCCGTCCGCAGGTCGAGGCCGAGCAGCGCGGGCAGGACCGCCAGCAACCGCTCGTCCGGGATCGGGGCGAACGCCTCGGCGGTCGCTTCGACGCCCAGCGCGGCGGCCGCGACGGCGGTGACCCGCCCCGCCTGCTCCGGGGTGAACGCGCCGGTGCCGCTGCCGCTCTGCACGATCGCCCGCCGGAACAGCCCGTCGGCCTCCGGCGCCGCGAGCAGCGCGCAGACCAGCGTCGCGCCCGCGGACTCCCCGAAGACGGTGACGTTCCCCGGGTCGCCGCCGAACGCCGCGATCGTGTCCCGCACCCAGCCGAGTGCGGCGAGCACGTCGAGCAGCCCCCGGTTGGCCGGGGCGCCCGGCAGGTCGAGGAACCCGGGGATGCCGAGGCGGTAGTTCACCGTCACCAGGACGACGCCGTCGCGGGCGAACGCGCCGCCGTCGTAGAGGGCGGCGCGGTTCGAGCCGGTGATGAACCCGCCGCCGTGCACGAACACCATGACCGGGCGCCTGCCGCCGTCGGCCGCGGGCGTGCGGACGTCGACGGTCAGGTACTCCGCACCGGGCGCCCAGCCGGGCCCGAAGTAGGGGCTCACGTCGAGCCGGTCGAAGGCGCGGACCGGCTGCGGGGCCGTCGGCGAGGGCCGCGTGCCGTCGCGGACGCCGGACCAGCCCGGGTGCGGTACGGGCGGGGCGAAGCGGCCGGCGCCGGTCGCTGCCGCCGCGTACGGCAGGGCGCGGTAACGCTCGCCGGAGCCGTCCCGGACGCCGCGCACGGCTCCTGCCGGGGTTTCGACGACCGGATCTGCCTGTCGGGGCATGGGAAACGATTCCTCTCTGACGGTTCTGGAGCTCTCAGGCGGTGCTGGGGCCGACGTACCGGCGGAGCAGGCGCGTCGGCGGATCAGGTACCTCGTCGCGTCAGGAGATGCGGGAGAAGCCCGCCCACTCCCTGATCCCGAACGTCGACCCGTTGCGCGCGACCTCCACCGCGCCCCGGCCGCCGAAGTGCGCCGGGAAGAGCAGCGCACGGCGCTCGGCGGCCTGGCCGAGCAGCCGGTGCCGGGTGGCGCGGGACAGCGCCGGGTCCTCGCAGAAGCAGGAGTTGGTGTCCGGCTCGGCGATCTGGAACGGGCTGTGCACCAGGTCCCCGACGAACAGGGCCTGCTCGCCGCCGGACTCCAGGGTGAGCACGGACGAGCCGGGGGTGTGCCCGGGCGCGAGGTCGAGCCGCAGGTTCCGGTCGATCCGGTACGTGCCCTCCCACAGCCGCGTCAGTCCCGCCCGGTGGACCGGCGCGACGCTGTCCTCGAAGACGTTCTGGTTCCCGCGGCCGAGCACGCTGCGGTGCCCGTTGGCCGGGTCCCAGAACTCGAAGTCCCGCCGGGTCATCAGGTACCGGGCGTTGGGGAAGGTCGGCACCCAGGTCCGGCCGTCGAGGCGGGTGTTCCAGCCGACGTGGTCGACGTGCAGGTGGGTGTTGACGACGAGGTCGACGTCCTCGGGCCGCACCCCGGCGGCGGCGAGGTTGTCGAGGTAGTCCGTGTCCAGGTGGTTCCAGACCGGCGCGTGGGGCCGGTCCTTGTGGTTGCCCGCCCCGGTGTCGACCAGGATCGTGCGCCCCTCGCTGCGCAGCAGCCAGGACTGGACCGCGGTACGGCACTCGTCCGTCGCCGGGTCCCAGAAGTCGGGCGCCAGCCAGTCGCGGTGCCGCTCCCACGAGCCGTCGGGGCCGGCCGGGCCGTTCGGGCCGTTCGTGCTGCCGGGGCTATCTGGGAAGAACCGGCCCGGAGACAGCCCGGCCGA
This sequence comes from Kitasatospora sp. NPDC057518, assembly GCF_042802075.1. Lineage (NCBI taxonomy): Bacteria > Bacillati > Actinomycetota > Actinomycetes > Kitasatosporales > Streptomycetaceae > Kitasatospora > Kitasatospora sp. NPDC057518. The sequence continues at coordinate 1,260 of NZ_JBHVEU010000317.1, read as the reverse complement.
GCCGTAGAACTCCTTGATCCGGGTGACGGTGACGTCACCGAGGGTGATCTGCTCCGGGTTCCGCCGCATGGGCTCCCCTCCTCGGGTCCGGGGCACGCGGTCGACCGTCCGCCGACCGCTCCCGACCGTTTCCGGTCGGGACCGAGCCTGGCCCCTCCGAGCGGCACCGACCAGCCCCCGCTCGTCCTACCCCGGCCTGTCCTACCCCTCACAGGGTGTGGCTGGGACCGCTCCGGGCACCGAATACTGGGGGGCATGAACGGACCCGGCCCGCTCGGCGCCTTCCTCAGAGCCCGACGGACGCGGCTGCACCCCGAGGACGTCGGCCTGCGCGAACTCGGGCCCCGCCGTCGGGTGGCCGGGCTCCGGCGCGAGGAGGTGGCCCAGCTGGCGGGCGTCAGCGTCTCGTACTACACCCGACTGGAGCAGGGCCTGTCCCGCGGGGCGTCGGCCGAGGTGCTCGACGCGATCGCCCGCGCGCTCCTGCTCGGCGACCACGAGCGCGAGCACCTCGACCGGCTCGCCGTCGCCGCCCGCCACACCCCCCGGGTGCGCCGACCGCGACCCGAGCGGCTGGCGGACGAGACCCGCGACCTGCTCCGCGCGGTCGACGGCGTCCCGGCCGTGGTGCTCGGCCGCCGTACGGACGTGCTGGCCTGGAACACCCTCGGGCACGCCCTGCTGGCCGGCCACGTGGACGTCCACGGCCCGGACGACCCGGCGCGACGCCCGAACCTGAGCCGGATGCTGTTCCTGGACGGGCACACCCGGGAGCTGTACGTGGACTGGCAGCACAAGGCGCGCACGGTGGTCGGCAGCCTGCGCGCCACCGTCGGCAGGCACCCCGAGGACCCGCTGCTGGCCGAGCTGATCGGCGAACTGACCATGAAGAGCCCGGAGTTCGTCGCACTGTGGGGCGACCACCGGGTGGCGCCGTGCGACACCCGCTCCTACCGGCTGCACCACCCCGTCGTCGGCACGCTCACCGTGACGCAGCAGATGCTGTCGATCGCCCGCTCACCCGATCAGGTGCTCGTCGTCTGCACCGCCCCCGCCGGCTCCCCCTCCGAGGCGGCCCTCGCCCTCCTCACCCGGGCTGGCGTCGGCCGCGGGGTTCCGCGGAGCAGCGGGCCGCCCCGGAACGGCAAAGGGCCCGCACCGTGCGTGACGCACGGGCGTGCGCCGCCACCGGAGTCGTCGCCGAGATCGACGGCGACCCCGAGGACGCCGATGCCGTCGTCGCCGGCCCCGACCGGATCG
>NZ_JBHVEU010000316.1:0-10321 GCF_042802075.1 Kitasatospora sp. NPDC057518 | reverse complement strand
CTCCCGGAATCCGGGGGCGGCCGTCCGCGTTGGACACTGCGCCAGGTTTCCCGACCCGCTGGAGCAGGCCGTGCTGTTCAACCGCCACAAGACCTCGCTGGTCCCCGCCGACCAGGCGCTGCCCGGCCGGCCCACCCCGGCCTTCACCCTGACCGAGCCGCACACCGTGCTCGGGCACCCGCTGTCCGGCCCGTACCCGGAGGGCCTGGAGGTGGCCGACTTCGGGCTGGGCTGCTTCTGGGGCGCCGAGCGCGCCTTCTGGCGGCTGCCCGGCGTCTGGACGACGCTGGTCGGCTACCAGGGCGGCCACACCCCGAACCCGACGTACGAGGAGGTGTGCAGCGGGCTGACCGGGCACACCGAGGCGGTCCGGGTGGTGTACGACCCGGCGGTGATCCCGTACGAGCGGCTGCTGAAGACCTTCTGGGAGGCGCACGACCCGACCCAGGGCAACCGCCAGGGCAACGACGTGGGCACCCAGTACCGCTCCGCCGTCTACACCCACTCCCCCGCCCAGGCCGAGGCCGCGGTGGCCACCCGGGACGCCTTCCAGCCCTCGCTGACCGCGCTCGGTTACGGCCCGGTCACCACCGAGATCGCCCCGGCCGGCCCGTTCTTCCCGGCCGAGCCGTACCACCAGCAGTACCTGTCGGAGGCCAAGAACCCCAACGGCTACTGCGGTCTCGGCGGTACCGGCGCCTCCTGCCCGATCGGCGTGGCCCGCACCCGGGACTGACCTCCGGCCCCGCCCCGGGATCGACCACCCAACGTGACCGATCCCCGATCCGGGCGCAGACTGGAAGGGCCAGCAGGGCCGGCCCGGCCACCCACTGGCGGCCGGGCGGTCCTCGCGGGAGAGGAGTGCGCCATGTCCGGTCTCTACCAGCGGAACTTCGACGATCCCGAGGAAGTCCGCCCCTTCGAGGAGGGCACGGGGGAACTGCGGCTGGTCAACCTGGACGGCGGCCCGGTGGGCCGGGCCGTGGGCGAGCCGGGTTGGCAGTGGTCCAAGCACGTGAAGCCGATCGCCGGGACCGAGAGCTGCCAGGCCGCCCACGCCGGGTACGTGCTCTCCGGCCGGATGAGGATCGTCATGGACGGCGGCCAGGAGGCCGAAGTGGGCCCCGGCGACTTCATGCTCTGCCCGCCCGGGCACGACGCCTGGACCGTCGGTGACGAGCCCTGCGTGATCGTCGACTGGCAGGGCTTCGCGGACTACGCGAAGCGGTGAGCGGAGCTGTGAGCAGAGCTGCGGGCGGACCGGGTCACAGCTGCTGCGGGGCCCGCTCGTCGGCGCCGTCGGCGGTGGTGCCCGGCAGCTCCGCCAGGAGCCTGCCCTCGGAGTCGTACGCCGCGATCGCCGGGCTCACCGGACGCCGGTGGGCGGCCGGATCCGCCTCCGGCAGCGGCGGCAGCACCACGTAGTAGCCGATCCACCGCTGCATTCCGACGGTGCTGACCAGGGTGGCGACGGTCGCCCTGCCCCCCGTGAACGCGACGATCCTCGCCGGGGCGACCGGGCCCAGGTAGAAGCTCGCGACGATGAAGCGGTCGCGGTCGCCGTGCGACTGGGCGTAGAGGGCGGGTCTGTCGTGCTCCAGGTTGTCGCTGCGCACGTCCCGGCAGTCCGTGCCGGAGTCGGAGCCGTCCGGCTGGTAGTTGTCGCACTTCTCGAACGGGCTGACCCACATCCGGGCGCCGGCCGCCATCTCGATGCGCTGCCCCGGGCCGACCTGCCGTACCGGCGAGAGCGGCAGCGGCGTGGCGGTGGCCGTGGGGCTCGGCGTGGCGGTGGGCGTGGGGCTCGGGACGGCGACGGGGCTGAACGCCGCCCCCGCCTCGCCCGCGACCTGCCCGACGTGCCGGGCGCTGCCGGCCGTCACCGCCGTCGCCCCGCAGACCAGCGCCACCGCGACCGCGGCCGCGGCGGTCCCGGCTCTGCGCCTGGCCTGGCGCCGTCGGGCGGCGGCGATGATCGGTACCGGGTCCGGCCCGGTCGCGTACGGGTCCTGGTCCTTGAGCAGTTCGCCGAGCCGGTGTTCGAAGCTCATACCGTCACCTCGATGTGCGTCGTGGGACTCGCCGTCACGCCGGAACGGTCGGCGAGTTCGGGCAGTGCGCGCAGCTTCGACATGGCCCGGTGCAGCGTGCTCTTCACCGTGCCCTGGGCGATGCCCAGTTCGGCCGCGACGGCGGCCTCGCTGAGGTCCCCGTAGTACCGCAGCACGACGACCGTCCGCTCACGGCGGGTGAGGGTGCCCAGCGCCTGGTGCAGCAGGGCGCGTTCGGCCTGCCGCTCGGCGAGGTCGTCGGAGAGCGGCCGGTCGGGGGTGTGCTCGACGGGCAGCTCGTGGTTGCGCAGTCGGCGCCACCAGTCGCGGTGCTGGTTGACCACGATCCGGCGGACGTACGCGGTGGGGTCGTCCCCGGTGATCCGGTGCCAGTGCAGGTAGGCGCGCTCCAGCGCCGACTGCACGATGTCCTTGGCCCGGTCCGGGTCGCCGGTCAACAGCTCGGCCAGCCGCAGCAGTTGCCGACCGCTCCCGGCGACGAACTCGCTGAACTCGTCGTCCTGCCGCTGTCTCTGCTCGCGTTTCACACCCGTCCTACTCCTCGGGCGGACCGCGAGGTTCGGTCCGCCCGGGGAGTTTTTCCGACCGGTGGGTCTTCCGACCGGGGTCCGGCCGGTCGGGGTGCGGGGCCGGGTCAGACGGCGCTGCCGGCCTTCCAGGCGGCCCAGCCCATGTTCCAGCCGTTCAGGCCGTTGTCCGGGGCGACCGTCTTGTCGCCGGAGTTCACGACCTCGACCACGTCGCCGACCATCGAGGACTTGTAGAACTTGAAGCCGTCCGTACCGCTGTCCTGGGCGCCCTTGGTGTCCCGGAGGCCGATGCAGCCGTGGCTGGTGTTCTGGCCGCCGAAGATCGACGGCGAGGACCAGTAGTTGCCGTGGATGAAGGTGCCCGAGGTGCTGAGGCGCTGGGCGTGCGGCACGTCCGCGATGTCGTACTCGCTGCCCAGGTTGACGGTCTGCGAGTTCATCCGGGTCTGGGTGTACTGCTCGGAGATCACCATCTTGCCGCCCCAGGTCATGTGCTCGGGCGAGCCGCCGGAGATCTTGTAGACCGCGCTGACCTGGCCGTCGGTGGTGACGGTGAGCTTCTTGGCGGCGAGGTCGGCGACGCTGGTCTGGGCCCGGCCGATGGTGAAGCTCACGTCCTTGGACTGGGTGCCGTACACGCCCTTGGCGCCCTCGACGTCCTTGAGCCGGAGCTTGAGGGTGACCTTGGTGCCCTTGGCCCAGTACTCCTGCGGCCGGAAGTCGAGGCGGGTGCTGGAGAACCAGTGGCCGACGATCTCGACGCCCGGCTCGGCTATCACGGTGATCGCCTGCTGGACGGCCTTGCGGTCGGTGACCGGCTTGCTGAAGTTGATCGAGACCGGCATGCCGACGCCGACCGTCGAGCCGTCCTCGGGGGTGAAGTAGCCGACGAAGGTGTTGGCCGGGGTCGCCGTGGTGAAGACGGCGTTGGAGTCCGCCTCCAGCTTGTCCTTGTCGAGGGCGACGGCGGCGACGGTGTACTTGGTGCCGCTGGCGGGGGCGGCGGCCGAGGTCCAGCCGGTGCCGTCGGCGGAGAGCTGGCCGGCCAGCTCCTTGCCGGCGGTGTCGGTGACCTTGACGCTGGTCAGGGTGCCGTTGGCGACGGCGACCTTGACCGGCTCGCTGAAGCTCGCGGAGGCGGCGCCGTCGGCCGGGGTGACGGTGATGACCGCGGCCGAGGTCTTGGGGGCGCTGCTGCCCGTGCCGCCGGAGGCCGGGGTGCCGTTCGCGCCGCCGGAGCCGCCGCTACCGCCGCTGGCGCTGTTGGCGCTGTTGTCGTTGCAGGCGGTCAGCAGCAGGACGGGCGCTCCGATCAGGCCCGCGAGGACCCCGCGTCGGCTCCAGCTGCTTCCGGCCGCCCGTCCCTGACCGTCCCGTGCCGTCACGTCGCGTCTCCCTGCTGATCATCCCGGGCATTACGGATACAGAAACGCAATACGCCCGTTCACGGTTCCATCACCGAAGGGTAAGCGATCGTATGAGATGACCCAACTTCCCGACGAACAGGGACAAAACGCCCGGCCCGCGGAGCGGACCGGGCGTTCACGGGCGGTGACGGTGAGGACCGTCACCCGACGGTTCCCCGCCCTACTCGGCGGAGCCTTCCACCGCGTACTCGTCCCACTCCTCGTCGTCCGGGTCGAACTCGGTCTGCGCCGACTCCCAGGTCGCCGAGGCGAGCTCCACGCCGGGCACGTCGCCGAGCAGCGCGACCGGGTCGATGAAGTGCGCGAGCGAACCCGACGGGTCCACCTCGATGGCCTCGACGGACTGGGCGCGCTCCTCGTCGTCGAGGTACTCGTCGGCGGTGACGGCCTCCAGGGCGGCCGCCTTGAGCGCGCCCTCGTCGGTGATCTCCGCGATGAGCTCGATCTTCACCCGGACATAGCGCGGGGCATCCTGGTCGGTCGTTTCAGTGCTGGTCATGCGTGCGAGCGTACGGGACGGGCGCGCCCGGCGCGGCGCACGGGCGGCCGCTCGGAGTGCACCCCGCGCGCCCGGCGTGAACGGCGCGAACGGAACGTGCGACGGCGCGAACGGAAGGGGCCGGTCCCTCGGAGAAGGACCGGCCCCACCGTTCCCCGCCTGGGCTCCCCCACCCGGGAGCCGCGGGACACGCGCCGTGCGGCGCGGTGCTGCCGCGGGAGCCGCCGCACCCTGTCGACCGGCCGGGGCCGGTCAGGGGCGGGACGACGGCGCCTCCCGCGGCGGGAGGACACAGCGGCCGGGTCAGGGCCACCCGATGTGTCCGGAGCCGACCGCGGTCGCCGGGGAGCCGCTCCCGGACGGTTGCCGTCGCCTCACTCGGCGTCCTGCCGTTGACCACCACGATGCCCGAGCCGTGTTAACCACGTGCTGCGGACAGGTGACGCCGGTGTACCACTTCCCCCGTGGACGAATCCTCCGCATCCATCCGCGGGGGGCGGTGGTGACGCCGGGTCAGTGCTGGGCGCGGCCGGTCAGGAAGCCCAGCAGGTCCTGGCGGGTGACGATGCCCTGCGGCTTGCCCTCCACCAGCACGACGGCCGCGTCGGCCTTCTCCAGCACGGTCATCAGGTTGGTGACCGTCTCGCCCGAGCCGACCACCGGCAGCGGCTTGGACATCACCTTGTCCAGCGTGTCGGTGAGCTCGATGTCCTTGGCGAAGATGCCCTCCAGCAGCAGCTTCTCCACCACCGAGCCGATCACCTCGCCGGCCATGATGTCCGGGTGGCCGGCGCCCGGGGAGACCACCGGCATCTGCGAGACGCCGTACTCGCGCAGCACCCGGACCGCCTCGGCGACCGTCTCGTTGGGGTGCATGTGGACGAACTGCGGGACGCCGCCCTGCGCGAGGGACTCCTTGCGGGCCAGCACCTCGCCGATGTGCGCCTCGTCGGTGGCCGAGGGCAGGAAGCCGTAGTCGGCCATCCAGTCGTCGTTGAAGATCTTCGACAGGTAGCCGCGGCCGCCGTCCGGCAGCAGCACCACGACGACGTCGTCCGGACCGAGCTTCTTGGCGACCTCCAGCGCGGCCACCACGGCCATGCCGCAGGAGCCGCCGACCAGCAGGCCCTCCTCCTTGGCCAGGCGGCGGGTCATCTGGAACGAGTCCTTGTCGGAGACCGCGACGATCTCGTCCGCGACACCGCGGTCGTAGGCGGTCGGCCAGAAGTCCTCACCGACGCCCTCGACCAGGTACGGCCGGCCGGTGCCGCCCGAGTAGACCGAGCCCTCCGGGTCGGCGCCGATCACCTTGACCTTGCCGCCGGAGGCCTCCTTCAGGTAGTTGCCGGTGCCGGAGATGGTGCCGCCGGTGCCGACGCCCGCCACGAAGTGGGTGATCTTCCCGTCGGTCTGCTCCCACAGCTCCGGGCCGGTGGAGTGGTAGTGCGAGGCCGGGTTGTCCGGGTTGGAGTACTGGTCCGGCTTCCAGGCGTTCGGGGTCTCCCGGACCAGGCGGTCGGAGACGTTGTAGTAGGAGTCCGGGTGCTCCGGGGCGACGGCGGTCGGACAGACGACCACCTCGGCGCCGTACGCGCGCAGGGTGTTGATCTTGTCGGTGGAGACCTTGTCAGGACAGACGAAGATGCACTTGTAGCCCTTCTGCTGGGCCACGATCGCCAGGCCGACACCGGTGTTGCCGGAGGTCGGCTCGACGATGGTGCCGCCCGGCTTGAGGGCGCCCGAGGCCTCGGCGGCCTCGATCATGCGCATCGCGATGCGGTCCTTGACCGAGCCGCCGGGGTTGAAGTACTCGACCTTGGCCAGCACTGTCGCGCTGATGCCCTCGGTGACCTTGTTCAGCTTGACCAGCGGCGTGTTGCCGACGAGGTCGATGATCGAGTTGTGGTACCGCACGGGGATCCTCCCGGTCTGTGGGCATGCGATTTCGGTACTGCGGAGTTCGGTACTGCAAAGCGTAGGGCGTGGCACCCGCCCCGCGGCTCCCCTCCTGCACCCCTCCCCCAATGGCCCACCCCCAGCGGCACCCCCGGTACTCCCGCCCTCCGCACGGGTAAGAGCGCTGTGCAGGCATGGCCGTGGCCCCGGAGGGGCCGGCAGGAGAGCACGTGAAGGGGGCACCGGATGCCAGGGGCACGGGACTCGCGGGCCCGGGTGGCCCGCCGGATCGCCACCGCGGCGGCGTACGGCGGCGGCGGCCTCGGCCTGCTCGGGGTGGGCGTCGTCGGCCTGCTGGTGACCGAGAGCAGACTCGCCATCCAGGCCATCGGCGTCCTGGAGACCGTCCCGCCCAAGGCGGACGGCGTCTACGGGGAGGCCTTCGCCGACCGCGCCGCCGACCCGCAGGCCCCGCTCGTGCTGGCCGTCCTCGGTGACTCCACCGGCGCCGGCCTCGGCGTGGCCCGGGCCGGCGAGACCCCGGGCGCGCTGCTGGCCGCGGGCCTCGCCTCGGTGGCCGAGCGCCCGGTCCGGCTGGTCAATGTGGCCCGCTCCGGCGGCCGCTCCGCCGACCTCTCCGGCCAGCTGGAGCAGGCCCTGCCGCACCACCCGGACGTCGCCGTGGTCATGGTCGGCGCCAACGACGTGACCCGGCACAGCCCGGCCCAGCTGGCCGTCCGCCAGCTCGGCGAGGCCGTCGCCGCCCTGCGCGCCAACGGCTGCGAGGTGGTCGTGGGCACCTGCCCGGACCTCGGGACGATCAAGCCGGTGCGGCCGCCGCTGCGCTGGGTGGCCCGCCGACTGAGCCGGCAGCTGGCCGCCGCGCAGACCATCGCGGTGGTGGAGGCGGGCGGCCGGACGGTCTCGCTGGGCTCGCTGCTGGGCCCGGAGTTCGCCGCCCGCCCGGAGATGTTCGCCGCCGACCGCTACCACCCCTCCGCCCAGGGCTACGCGACCGCCGCGATGGCCGTGCTGCCCTCGGTCTGCGCCGCGCTCGGGCTCTGGCCGGAGGAGGAGCGTCCTGCCACGGCCGTCCCGGGCGGCGCGGTGCTGCCGGTCGCGGTCGCGGCCGCCACGGCGGCCGGTCGGGAGGGCACCGAGGTGGCGGCCGTACCGGCGGAGGGCACGGGCCGCCGCTGGGCCCAGTTGAGGCACCGGCTGCGGATCGGTCTGCCCGGCCCGGAGAGCGGGAAGGAGGCTGGTACGACCCCCGACGGGGGCCCCGGGAATACGTCGGCCAGCTCACACGCTGGGGCGGGTGACGCCTGATCTACCAGGCGGTAACTTTCCTCCCGGACGTCAGGTCCGCCGTCACCCAGCGAGGAGCCCGCCATGCCCGAAGCCGTCATCGTCAGCGCCACCCGTTCGCCGATCGGCCGGGCCTTCAAGGGCTCGCTCAAGGACGTCCGCCCGGACGACCTGACCGCCCACGTCATCCAGGCCGCCCTGGCCAAGGTCCCGCAGCTCGACCCGCGCGACATCGACGACCTGATGCTGGGCTGCGGCCTGCCCGGCGGCGAGCAGGGCCACAACCTGGCCCGCATCGTGGCCGTCCAGATGGGCATGGACTACCTGCCGGGCGCCACCATCACCCGCTACTGCTCCTCCTCGCTCCAGACCACGCGGATGGCGCTGCACGCGATCAGGGCGGGCGAGGGCGACGTCTTCATCTCGGCCGGCGTGGAGACCGTCTCGCGCAGCGTCAACGGCACCTCGGACGGCCTGCCGGGCACCATGAACCCGGTCTTCGACGAGGCCCAGGCCCGTACGAAGAAGCGCGCCGAAGAGGGTGGCGGCGAGTGGCACGACCCGCGCGAGGACGGCCTGGTGCCGGACGCCTACATCGCGATGGGCCAGACCGCCGAGAACCTGGCCGCGCTCAAGGGCATCACCCGCGCCGAGCAGGACGAGTTCGGCGTCCGCTCGCAGAACCTCGCCGAGGCCGCCATCAAGGCCGGCTTCTGGGAGCGCGAGATCACCCCGGTGACGCTCCCGGACGGCACCGTGGTCAGCACGGACGACGGCCCGCGCGCCGGCGTCACCCTGGAGGGCGTGGCCGGCCTGAAGCCGGTGTTCCGCCCCGACGGCACCGTGACCGCGGGTAACTGCTGCCCGCTGAACGACGGCGCGGCCGCGCTGGTGATCATGTCCGACACCAAGGCCCGCGAGCTGGGCATCACCCCGCTCGCCCGGGTGGTCTCCACCGGTGTCAGCGCGCTCTCCCCCGAGATCATGGGCTACGGCCCGGTCGAGGCCTCCAAGCAGGCGCTCAAGCGGGCCGGCCTGACCATCGGTGACATCGACCTGGTCGAGATCAACGAGGCCTTCGCCGCCCAGGTGATCCCGTCCTACCGTGACCTCGGCGTCGACCTGGACCGGCTGAACGTCAACGGTGGCGCGATCGCGGTCGGCCACCCCTTCGGCATGACCGGCGCCCGGATCACCACCACGCTGATCAACTCCCTGCAGTGGCACGACAAGCAGTTCGGCCTGGAGACCATGTGCGTCGGCGGCGGCCAGGGCATGGCGATGGTGATCGAGCGCCTCAGCTGACCCTCCGGGCGCCCTCCGAAGGGTCTGGACCACCCATTTGGAGTGACGCAGCGTAATTGAGGGCCGGATCACACCGAGAGGTCGATCCGGCCCTCAATTCGTTCGTTTTCGACCCGGAAATCGACACTGCGGAGCGGATCAACTCCACTGCGTAGAACGGTGTTACCTAACAATTTGGGGACAAGAGCGAAAGTCCGGGATGAATTGGACATTCGCCCCTGCGGTAACAGCCCCGCATGCGGCAGTGTGGACACGTAACCCCGTTCCGCTCCTCGCTAGGAGTACGTTCCGTGAGCGCCGTCTACACCATCCTGCTGCTGATCCTGATCGCCGTGTCGACCGCCGTGCTGCTCCACCTCCGCGGGCTCTCCCGCCGGCTGGACGCACGGGCCGCGGCCCCGTCCGCGCCCGCACCCGTGGACGAGGCCGCGATACGCCGGGCCGTCACCGAGGCGCTCGCCGCCGACCGCGAGCGGGAGATCACGGAGGCCCGGGCGTTCTGGGCCGAGCAGGAGGCCCGCGCGGCCGAGGACGCGCCGCTGTTCGACTCCCCGTTCTCCGGCACCTTCTCCGGCACCGAGGAGTGGCCGCTCTTCTTCCCCCGCCCCACCGGCCCGCAGGACGCCGTCGACAACGCCGGGACGATGGACCCGGAGTTCGGCGAGGCGCTGCGCTCCGCGCTGGAGGACCTGATCAACGAGGGCGGCTCCGCCCCGGCCGAGCCCGGCGGCGAGGGCGGCGTGCCGCTGCGCCCCGGCCACCCGGCCGGCGAGACCAAGGACGCCCGGGCCCGCCGCGAGGCCGACCTGCTGGCCACCGGCCTGGAGGCCGGGCTGCTGGACGCCGACCAGGCCGTCGAGGAGGCCCCGGTCGCCGCGCCCGACCCGCGCCGCCACCCCTCGCACCCCGACTTCGTGCCCAGCCAGGCGCCGTCCCGGGAGTGGACGGACAGCCGGCTGGCCGCCCTCGCCGAGGAGGCCGTCGCCCTGGTCGACGTCCGCCCGGGCCCGCTGGGCACCCTGGACGTGTACGCCTTCGCCGACGGCACCACCCTCTGCGTGGCCCCGGGCGACCGGGAGGCCGCCTACCGGCTGATCGACGCGGTCCGCGCCGGTGAGCACGTCCGGCTGCTCGGCGGCTCGCGCTTCTCCGGCTCGTACTCGCTGACCTTCTCCACCGACGAGGAGGCCGTCTACGTGCTGGCCGACCGGGTGGTCGCCAGCATCTGACACCGGCTCACCAGCAGCAGCGCGCCGAAGGCCGGCCGGGTCACGGGGTTACCGC
>NZ_JBHVEU010000315.1:0-10365 GCF_042802075.1 Kitasatospora sp. NPDC057518 | reverse complement strand
GCCTTGTCGTCCTGGCGGGCGGGCGACCTGCGGCGAGGAGCGCGGCGGTTGTGGCTCTCCCCGCACAGGAAGTCGACCTGACGACTTCCTGTGCGGGGAGTGGTGCCTGATGCCGTTGCCGCTTCGGGGTGGCCGAAGCGGCAACGGGGTGCGAGGCGAGGTGGCCCCGGAGGGGTCAGCGGGCGGCGGCGCGTTGGAGGGCGCTGGCGAGGAGGGCGAGGTCGGTGGGGCCGTTGCCGAGTTCGCGGACGGGCCGGCGGGCCGGCGGGGCGCCGAGCTGGAGCGGGTCTATCGCGACGACGGTGGGCCGCAGGGTGGCGGTGCGCGGGATGCGGCCGCTGATCCGGGCGGTCTGGAAGGCGGTGACGCCGCCGTCCGGGAGGCGGAGGTAGCCGCGGCCGGGGGTGTCCTCGGGCAGGGCGGCCGCGTCGCCGAGGTGGATCAGCAGGTCGGAGTCGGCCGGGTCCTCGGTGCGCAGGGCGATCCGCAGCAGCGCGGCCTCGTCCACCTCGGTGCCGGCGCTCTCCTCCGGGCGGCCGGTGGCGACGGCGAGGTGGACGCCGAGCGGTCCGCCGCGGCGGGCGACGGCGGCCAGCGCGCGGGCGAGCGGGCGGCCGGCGGCGGAGGTGGGGGAGAGCAGGGCGTCGTAGTCGTCGACGACGACGACCAGCCGGGCGGGGGGAGCGGCGGGGCCGGTCGGGCGGGGGCCCTCCGCGCTGCGCGGCGGGATGATCCGGGGCGTGGTGGCCGCTCCGCCGCCGACGGCGGCGGGCACCGGGACCTTGGGGTGCTCGGCGTCCGCCTCCGGCCCGTCCAGGCTCTGCCCGTCCAGGATCCGCGCGGCGTGCCAGGAGGCGAAGTCCAGCCCGTCGAACAGCCGTTCCCGCAGGGTGAGTTCGTCCTCCAGCGCCTCGGCCGCGAGCAGCGCTGCGCGCGGGTCGGCGGCGGCGTTCACCCGGCCGCTGACGTGCGGCAGCTCGGTGCAGCCGTCCAGTCCGTCCTGGCCGTCCGCGGTGGCCCGGCCCTCGATGATCGTGACGGCGAGCCGCCCGGGCCGCTCGGAGACGGCGAGCGAGGCGACCAGGGTGCGCAGCAGCTCGGTCTTGCCGGAGCCGCGGGCGCCGCCGATCAGCAGGTGCGGGCCGCCCGGGTCGGGAGAGGGGACGGTGAGTTCGGGGTCGGCGAGGTCGAGGGTGCAGAGCTCGTCCCGGGTGGTGCCGAGCAGGGCGGTGGCGGCGCCGATGCCGCCGGCGTGGGCGTCCCAGCGGGCGGACAGCTTGGCCGGGGTGACGGTGTCGAGCTGCAGCAGGTCGAGCAGCCGCAGCACGTCGGGCAGCGGGCCGCGGGCGGCCGGGGTGGCCTCGCGCAGCGGGGCGAGGACCCGGGCGAGCCGTTCGGCCCAGGCGTCCGAGACGGCGTCCAGCGAGACCTCGTGGAGGGTCTCCCGGCCGCGGGCGACCGGCCGGGACAGCGACAGCTGGGTGCCGACCTCGCCGGTGATCAGGGCGGTGGCGCCGAGGCCCCGGGGGAGCAGTTCGGGCTGCTCGGCGAGGCAGATCGGGAAGATGCCGACGGCCGGGCCCTGGCGCAGCAGCAGGTCGAGTGCCTGCCGGGCGGCCTCGGTGGCCGGGCGGCCGTCGACCACGACCACGGTGGCGGGGTGGCCGCCGAGGCCGCTGGGGCCGCTGAGCCGGGCGGTGAGCTCGGTCAGCCGGGCGGTGGCCTGTTCGTCGTCGAGGCCGATCAGCAGCCGGCAGTCCTGGCCGTCGACCGGGCGCAGGTGGGGCAGCCACAGGGCCCAGGCCCAGGTGTCGACGCGGTCCTCGGCGGCGCGGGCCGGGTCGGCGTCGACCACGACCAGGCTCAGCCCGGTCGGCGGGTGCAGCGCGGCGAGCTGGGCGACGACGGCGCGGGTGAGCGCGTCCAGGCGCTCGCGCGGGCCGCTGAGGCCGAGGCTGCCGGCGGTCTGGAGGTCGAGGGTGACCGGGACGGCGGGCAGCATGGTGCCGGGCGTGGTGCCGGGGCCGCCGGGGCGGTCGGCGGTGCCGAGCCGCAGGGTGAGCGCGTCGGGGTGGCCGGGGCCGCGCTCCCAGAGCCGGGGGCCGGGGCCGACGGCGTTGAGCAGCAGGGTGGCGAGGTCGGGCCAGCGTTCGCGCTGGGCGGCGGTCTGGCGCAGCCGGACCGCGGCGTGGTGGCGCTCGGCGCTCTCCTGGCCGGGTGGTTCGGCGGCGCGGCCGGGCAGCAGGGAGAACAAGCCGCGGCCGCGGCCGGGCGCGGGTTCGGGGGCGGCGGGCGGCTCGACCACGGGCGGTGCGGGCCGGACCGGCCCGGGGGCGGCGAGCTGGAGGTGGCCGTGGCCGTCCGGCAGGGCGGCGCGGACGGCTCCGGCGGCCTCGGCCGGGTCGGGGGCGGTCACCTGGAGGGTGGACTCGCCGATCCGCAGCACGGCGCCGGGCTCCAGCGGGACGGCGGCCTCCGGCGGGACGGGCGGGACGAGCCGGCCGTCCAGGGCGGTGCCGTTGGTGGAGCCGAGGTCGCGTACGGAGATCCGGCCGTCCTCGGCGAGGTGCAGGGAGAGGTGCAATCGGGAGACGTCCGGGTCGTCGAGCGGGACGTCGGCCTCGGCGGAGCGGCCGATCCGGATCTCCCGGCCGTGCAGCCGGTGCACGCCGCCGGCGTCGGGGCCGCCGACCACCCGCAGTTCGGCGGCGGCGGGGGCGTCGTCGGGGTCGTCGGCGGTCGGGTCGGGCTCGTTCAGGCTGAGGACGGCGCCGTCGAGCAGCGGGGGGTGGCCGAGCAGGGTGTGCTCGTCGACCCGGTGCGCCCCGGCGTACAGGTGTACGTGGGTGGCGGCCCGCGGCCCGCGCACGCCCACGGCACCCGCGAGCGCGCCCGCGATGGCGCCGAGTGCGGTGCCGACGGGCGCGGTCACCAGCACGTCCACGTAGGGAATGGCGGAGCCGGCGGCGGACGGGCCGCTGCGCGGTCGGAGGACGGTCAGCCGGATCTGCATCTCGCCCGCGGGTCCCTTCTGCTGATGTGAAGCCTGGTGCCGCTGCCCGGTGCCAAGGGCACCGTTGGGCCACACGAGTGGCGAGTGTCCATCCTGCCATCCGTCGCGGACGGTCCGCGCACCGTACCGGATTTGACGATCTTGCGATCGTGGCCGTGACCGGGGCGACGGAGAGTCAGGTCGACGGTCCTCTCGCGGGGTGCCCGGGACCTTCCCTAGGGGATCTCCCCCAACCCTTCCCCAGACCGTGCGGATGGCCTACCGACCACCTCAAAAACCCGTACGGTCACCGTTAGAGTGGCCGCAGACACGGGCCCGGCAGGCTCACCGCACCGGCGGAGGAGCGCCCCGCGCGGGCGGCACGGCGAGGAGTGCGACAGGTGCGGCCAGTCGGCAGCAAGTATCTGCTGGATGAGACCCTCGGGCGGGGTGCGACCGGCACCGTCTGGCGCGGCGTGGTGCGCGAGGACGTCCAGGTGCCGGGCTGCCCGCCCGGGCAGCGGGTGGCGATCAAGGTGCTGCGCGAGGAGCTGGCCGCCGACCCCGACGTGGTGATGCGCTTCCTGCGCGAGCGCTCCCTGCTGCTGCGGCTGACCCACCCCAACATCGTCCGGGTCCGCGACCTGGTCGTCGAGGGCGAGCTGCTGGCCCTGGTGATGGACCTGGTGGACGGCCCCGACCTGGCCCGCTACCTGCGCGCCAACGGCCCGTTCAGCCCGATCGCCGGCGCCCTGCTGATGGCCCAGGTCGCGGACGCGCTGGCGGCCAGCCACGCGGACGGGATCGTCCACCGCGACCTCAAGCCGGCCAACGTGATGCTCGCCTCCACCGTGGTGGACGGCGTCGAGCGGATGCACCCGCTGCTGACCGACTTCGGCATCGCCCGGCTCGCCGACTCCCCGGGCGTCACCCGCACCCACGAGTTCGTCGGCACCCCCGCCTACGTCGCGCCGGAGTCCGCCGAGGGCCGTCCGCAGACCTCCGCGGTGGACGTGTACGGCGCCGGGATCATGCTGTACGAGCTGGTCACCGGCCGCCAGCCGTTCCAGGGCGACAGCGCCCTCGCCGTGCTCCAGGCCCACCTGGCCCAGGAGCCGCAGCGGCCCAGCACCATGCCCGAGCCGCTCTGGACGGTGATCGAGCGCTGCCTGCGCAAGGACCCGGCCCAGCGGCCCGGTGCCACCTCGCTGGCGCACGCGCTGCGGGTGGTCGCGGCCGGGGTCGGCGTGCACGCCTCCCCGGCGGCGGTGGACGAGGCGCTGGCGGTCGGCGCCCTGCTGCTGCCGGACCCGCAACCGACGGCTGTCCCCGGCAGCATGCCGCCGCTGCCGCCCGCGATGGTGCCGGGCGCCCTGGCCCCGGGCTTCATGGTCCCCGGTACGACCCCCGGCGCCGAGGACCACACCCAGGTGCTGCCGCCGACCAGCGGGCAGTACGACCCGGCCGCGGCGACCGCGGTGATGGGCACCCAGCCGCCGCCCCCGCAGGGCGCCCCGGACCGCACCCGGGTGATGCCGCCCGCCGCCGTGCCGCCGCCCCCGCCCGCCGGGCCGCCGCAGGAGGAGGCGCCGCACCCGTGGCAGACCCAGCTGCGCGCGGCGCGGGACCGCAACCAGCAGACCCAGGTCGGCTACTTCGGCCCGGAGGACTACGAGGACCTCCCGCAGCCGCAGGTCGCCCCGCAGCCCTACCAGGCCGGGCAGGGGGGCCCGGCCGGACCGGGCGGCCACGGCGGCCAGGGACACCGGCCGGGCCAGGGCGCCCCGGGCGGGCGCCCCGGCGGGCAGCAGCCCGGCGGCTACCGCCAGGCCCCGCCCCCGCCCGGCTACGCCCAGCGCCCGCCGGTGGCCCCGCCGCCCTACCAGGCGGGCCAGGCCGGCCAGGGAGGCAACGTCGGTCAGGGCGGCCAGCGGGGCCAGGGCGGCCGTCCGCAGCCGCCCGGCGGCTACCGGCAGGCCCCGGGCGGGTACGGCCAGTCGCAGGGCGGCTACCCGCCGCCGCCCGCGCCCACCCCGGTGCCGCGCCGGGCCGAGCCGCCCGCGCCGCAGTACCGGGAGGCCCCGCCGCAGCGCCGCGAGGAGCCGCCGGCCCCGGCCCGCCGCGAGCCCGGGCCGGCCCGCGAGCCGCGCCCGCGCAGCCGCAACCGGATGTACATCCCGGGGCTCGGCTGCTTCAAGGGCTGTCTGATGGTGCTGCTGGTGCTGGCCGTGGCCGGGGTGGCGCTGTGGAACTTCACGCCGCTGCCGCACTACTGGGACAACGTCGTGGGCTGGTTCGACTCGGCGCGCGACTGGGCGAACAGCCTCTTCGGCAAGTAGCGCCGCCCGAGGCCGGAGCCGATCCGGAGCCGGAACCGGTCCGGGGCCGGACGGCGTTCCGGCCTCCGGCCCGCCCGGGCGGCCGCATTGACGCTATGTCGACAATTATCGAGATTTCTCGGCCGGGACTCCCGCTCCGGGCCCTTCGGGCGGCCCCCGCAGGCCCTCCGGGCGCGTAGGTTGGTCGCTGTTGTCCCGCCCCACCGAGCGCGCCGGACCCCCGGAGCGCTCCCGCGCCGCCCACGGAGCAGCATTGGCACGCAAGATCGGCAGCCGGTACACCGTCCACCAGGTGATCGGCCGGGGTTCGGCCGGGACGGTCTGGCTCGGTGAAGGGCCCGACGGCCCGGTGGCGGTCAAGCTGCTGCGCGAGGACCTCGCCGCCGACCAGGTGCTGGTCGGCCGCTTCGTCCAGGAGCGCACCGCGCTGACCAGCCTCGACCACCCCCGGGTGGTCGGCGTGCGCGACATGGTGGTGGACGGCAGCGACCTCGCCCTGGTGATGGAGCTGGTCCAGGGCACCGACCTGCGCTCCCGGCTGGAGCGGGACGGCGCGCTGCCCCCGCAGACCGCCGCCTCGGTCATCGCCGACGTCGCCGACGGCCTGGCCGCCGCGCACGCGGCCGGGATCGTCCACCGCGACGTCAAGCCGGAGAACGTCCTGCTCGACCTCGCCGCCGCCCCCGGCCCCGGCGGCGCCCCGCGCGCCAAGCTCACCGACTTCGGGGTGGCCCGCCTGGTCGACGCCCCGCGCCGCACCCGGGCCACCCGGATCATCGGCACCCCGGACTACCTCGCCCCCGAGATCATCGAGGGCCTGGAGCCGCGCGCCGCCGTCGACATCTACGCCCTCGCCACCGTGCTGTACGAGCTGCTGGCCGGCTTCACCCCGTTCGGCGGCGGCCACACCGGCGCGGTGCTGCGCCGGCACGTCACCGAGCAGGTCCCGCCGATCCCCGGCCTGCCGGACGGGCTGTGGCGGATCATCTCCGAGTGCCTGGCCAAGGCCCCGGCCTCCCGGCTGCGCGCCGCCGAGCTGGCCTCGCGGCTGCGCGAGCAGCTGCCCTCGCTGGCCGGCCTGCCGGTGCTCGCCGTGCCCGGCCAGGGCCGGGCCCCGGCCGAGGAGCAGCTGACCCCCGGCGAGGCCGTCTACGCCGAGATCGACGCCGGCCCCGGCATCCACAAGCGCCGCCGCGGCCCGGCCGTCCCGCTGGTGCCCGGCGCCGCCCCGGACTCCACCCGGGACACCCACACCAGCCTGCGCCGCCCGTCGGCCGACGAGCTGGCCGCGTACGCGCTCGAGTCCCGCGCCCAGCGCGCCGCCCCGGGCCACCGCCGGGACCGCCAGGCACTGCTGCGCCGCCGCCGGCTGCTGGCCGTGCTGATCGCCACCGTGCTGCTGCTGGCGGGCGCCGCCGCGGCCTGGACGGCCTTCGCGGCCACCGTCCCGGACGGCGGCCACCCGACCCGTCCGGCGGTGTCCGGCACGGCCCCGCGGGCGCCGTAGCCGGGGCCGCGGCCGCGGTCGTGAGGCCGGGGGGACCGGGGGTGTCGTCATGACCACTCCCGGAACCATTACCCTGGGGGCGTGGCAGCCGTCGATCCTTCCGAAGAGCTCAAGAACCTCGATACGACCATGGGGTCGATCGAGGCCGTCATCGACCTGGACAAGATCCGGGCCGACATCGCGGTCCTGGAGGAGGAGGCAGCCGCCCCCACCCTGTGGGACGACGTCGCGAACGCGCAGAAGGTGACCAGCCGGCTCTCCTTCCTCCAAGGCGAACTGCGCCGGGTCGAGGGCCTGCGCAGCCGTATCGACGACCTGGGCGTGCTGTTCGAGCTCGCCGAGGCCGAGGACGACGCGGACACCCGCACCGAGGCCGAGAACGAGCTCGTCGCCCTCCAGAAGGCGGTCGAGGAGCTGGAGGTCCGTACCCTCCTGTCCGGCGAGTACGACGCCCGCGAGGCGCTGATCAACATCCGCGCCGAGGCCGGTGGCGTGGACGCCGCCGACTTCGCCGAGCAGCTCATGCGCATGTACCTGCGCTGGGCCGAGCGGCACGGGTACCCCACCGAGGTGTACGACACCTCGTACGCCGAAGAGGCCGGCATCAAGTCCGCGACCTTCACCGTGAAGGCGCCGTACGCCTACGGCACCCTCTCGGTCGAGCAGGGCACCCACCGCCTGGTCCGCATCTCGCCGTTCGACAACCAGGGCCGCCGGCAGACCTCCTTCGCCGGTGTCGAGGTGCTCCCCGTCGTCGAGCAGTCCGACCACGTCGACATCGACGAGGGCGAGCTCCGGGTGGACGTCTACCGCGCCTCCGGCCCCGGCGGCCAGGGCGTCAACACCACCGACTCGGCGGTGCGCATCACGCACATCCCGACCGGCATCGTGGTCTCCTGCCAGAACGAGCGCTCGCAGATCCAGAACAAGGCGTCCGCGATGAACGTCCTCCAGGCCAAGCTGCTGGAGCGGCGCCGCCAGGAGGAGAAGGCGGCGATGGACGCGCTCAAGGACAGCGGCAGCTCCTGGGGCAACCAGATGCGCTCCTACGTGCTGCACCCGTACCAGATGGTGAAGGACGTCCGCACCGCGTACGAGGCCGGCAACCCGCAGGCCGTGCTGGACGGCGACATCGACGGCTTCATCGAGGCCGGGATCCGCTGGCGCAAGCAGCGCGAGACCAGCGCCGAGTAGCGGCAGACGACGAAGGCCCCCGACCGCAGTGGTCGGGGGCCTTTGTCGTACGTCTCGTGGGTTGTCAGGCCAGAGCCTGCCGCGCGATCAGCGCCACCGCGAGCAGCCCGGCCAGCAGGGCCAGCAGCATCGCGGGGGAGAGTGCGGCGAACGGGCTCTGCTGCTCCTGGATCCGGGCCCGGTTGGCCCGGCACACCGGGCAACGCCCGTCGCTGACGCGGCCGTTGCAGTTGGCGCACACCAGATGGTCGCAGGTCATGCGATCTCCTCCTCGCTGCTACAGCCAACGCGCCGGACGGGGCTTTGGTTCCATGTGCTGCCCTGTACGGGGGAGCGGCCGTGACGCGGTCGCCCCCTCCACTCTGCCAGGTTCCGGCGGTTCCGGCTCCCGGGCTGCGAGATGGCCCCCGATATTCGGGGCATAAACGGACATTCTCTCCCAAGGGGCGGGCGTTGTCGCGGGCGGCCCCTGCGGGCCGGATGCCGATTCGCGTATGGTCCGAGTCCGGGAGCGGCCCTCCGCGCTCCCTTCGACCGCCCCCGGGCCGGGCCCCAGGGGCGGACCGACCCAAGGACTGGCGCCGCCTAGGATGGCCTCCGTGATGCAGCCGTGATCAGATTCGACAACGTCTCCAAGACCTATCCCAAGCAGAACCGTCCCGCCCTGGACAACGTCTCGCTGGAGATCGAGAAGGGTGAGTTCGTCTTCCTGGTCGGCTCGTCCGGCTCGGGCAAGTCCACCTTCCTGCGCCTGTGCCTGCGCGAGGAGCGTCCCACCACGGGGGCGGTGCACGTGCTGGGCAAGGACCTCGGCAAGCTGTCCAACTGGAAGGTGCCGCACATGCGCCGCCAGCTGGGCACCGTCTTCCAGGACTTCCGCCTGCTGCCGAACAAGACGGTCGCGCAGAACGTCGCCTTCGCGCTGGAGGTGATCGGCAAGCCCAAGAGCGCCATCAACAAGGTGGTGCCCGAGGTGCTGGAGCTGGTCGGCCTCGGCGGCAAGGAGGACCGCATGCCGGGCGAGCTGTCCGGTGGTGAGCAGCAGCGCGTGGCGATCGCCCGGGCCTTCGTGAATCGTCCGATGCTGCTCATCGCGGACGAGCCCACCGGCAACCTCGACCCGCAGAACTCGGTCGGCATCATGAAGCTGCTCGACCGCATCAACCGCACCGGCACCACGGTGCTGATGGCCACCCACGACCAGGCCATCGTCGACCAGATGCGCAAGCGCGTCATCGAGCTCGACAAGGGGCTGCTCGTCCGCGACCAGGCCCGCGGCGTCTACGGGTACCAGCACTGACCGACCAGCGCTGACCCGTAGGGCCGCCGGCCCGAACCGCCAGTCCCGGAGCAGTACCGACCCTGGAGTTGTTTCCCGCATGCGTGCCCAGTTCGTCCTGTCGGAGATCGGTGTGGGTCTCCGACGCAACCTGACCATGACCATCGCGGTCGTGGTCAGTGTCGCGCTCTCCCTCGCCCTCGCCGGTTCCTCGCTCCTGGTCCGCGACCAGGTGAACTCCATGAAGGGGTACTGGTACGACAAGGTCGAGGTGAGCATCTACTTCTGCACCAAGGCGGACGCCCGGAACTCGCCCCAGTGCGACAAGGGTGCGGCCACCGACCAGCAGGTCCAGGACATCAAGGACCAGCTGGACAAGATGACCTCGGTGGTCCAGTCGTCCACCTACGAGAGCTCCGCCGACGCGTACAAGCACTGGAAGGAGATGAACCCGGACAACCCGCTCATCTCCGTCCTGGGCGCGGACGCCATGCCGCAGTCCTGGCGGGTCAAGCTCAACGACCCGACCAAGTACGACGTGATCCAGAGCGCCTTCGCCGGCAAGCCCGGCGTCAAGTCGGTCGAGGACCAGCGGAAGATCCTGGAGAACCTGTTCGGCCTGCTGAACGGCCTCCAGACGGCGGCCTTCGTGATCATGGTGCTGATGCTGTTCGTCGCGCTGCTGCTGATCGTCAACACCGTCCGGGTGTCCGCGTACAGCCGACGGCGTGAAACCGGGATCATGCGCCTGGTCGGTGCGTCGAACTTCTACGTCCAGATGCCGTTCATCGCCGAGGCGGCCTTCTCGGCGCTGCTGGGCGCGATGATGGCCTCCGGACTGCTGATCGGCGGGCACTTCTTCGTCCAGAACTGGCTGGCCGACCGGGTGCAGTTCATCCACTTCATCGGCCTCGGCTCGGTGCTGGCGGTGATACCGCTGCTGATCGTGGTGGGTATGGGCATGGCCGGTGTGGCGGCGTTCTTCACGCTGCGCAAGTACCTCAAGGTCTGATTCCCGGACGCCCCGACGGCCCCGGACGGCACTGCGCCGTCC
>NZ_JBHVEU010000314.1:0-10383 GCF_042802075.1 Kitasatospora sp. NPDC057518 | reverse complement strand
GGATGTATCCAGCACGGGGCGCTACTGTTTATCTGGGGACCCTGATTGAGTATAGAATTTAAACATGGTCCAGTGTAGATAAGGGGAGGTGTAGAGTATGGCCAAGACGATGATCGACATCGATGAAGAAGCGCTGGCCCTGGCTGCCGAGGTGCTCGGAACCACGACGAAGAAGGACACCGTCAACGCTGCGCTGGCGGAGATAGGGGCGCGGCGCCGCAGGGAGCTCGCGCTGCAGGAACTCGCGCGGCTCGCTGAGGACGGTGCGTTCGACAAGGTGCTGGAGCCCGGGTTCAAGGACGAGGTCCGGCGCGGAAAGCAGGGTGGGGCTGAATGGGAGCTCGGGAAGGCTTCCTGATCGACACCTCGGCAGCGGCGCGGCTGATCGCGAAACCGGCGACGCTGTCGCTCTGGGGCGAGGCCCTGGCCTCCGGGAAGATCGGCATGTGCGCTCCGACTGAGGGCGAGCTGCTGTACTCGGCTCGGTCGGCCGCCGAAATGCGGGCCATGCGGGCGCAGTTCGAGCGGTTGTACACCTGGTGGGTCGTGCCTGATGACGTCTGGCAGCGGATTCCGGCGCTCCAGCTTCGGCTCGCCGAATCGGGCAGCCATCGGTCCGCGGGTGTGGTCGACCTTGTGGTCGCCGTCACGGCGATGCACCACGGACTGACCGTGCTGCACTACGACCGGGACTTCGAGACCATCGCCAAGCACGCCGACCTCAAGGCCAGGTGGCTGGCCGAGCCCGGATCGCTGGACTGAGGAGCGGCTCTGACCAGGGGCGGAGCGAGGGGGGTGGCGGGGCGCGTACCCTTTGAGGTGACAGAGTCCGGACAGTGGCGGGAAGACGCCACGCCGGACGGGGACAACTGACTAAGGACTGAGCGACCCTGGCACGCCGTACGCCCGACGGTCCGCCGCCCGCGCCGACGGTGCAGCGGATTCGTCTCCGCTACACCAAGCGCGGCCGGCTCCGCTTCACCAGCCACCGCGACTTCCAGCGCGCCTTCGAGCGCGCCCTGCGCCGGTCCGCCGTTCCGATGGCCTATTCGGCCGGCTTCACCCCGCACCCGAAGGTCTCCTACGCGAACGCGGCCCCGACCGGGGTGGCGAGCGAGGCGGAGTACCTGGAGATCGGCCTGGCCGCTGTCCGCGACCCCGAGCAGCTGCGGGCGCAGCTGGACGAGTCGCTGCCGACGGGCCTGGACGTGATCGACGCGGTCGAGGTGCGGACGCCGAACTTCGTGGAGCGCCTGGAGGCCTCCGAGTGGCTGCTCCGGCTGGACGGTGTCGAGCCCGACGCGGCCGCCGACGCGGTCGCGCGCTTCCTCGCCGCCGAGCGGGTCGAGGTCGAGCGCCGCACCAAGAACGGCCTGCGGGTCTTCGACGCGCGGGGCGCGGTGGCGGCGCTGGAAGCCGTCCCGGCCCAGGTCGAGGCCGGTGCGGCCGCCGGGGCCGGAACCGACCGCGATGTTCGGACCGGCCGTCCCTGTGCGATACTGCGCCTGGTAGTACGACACGCCACACCAGCCGTACGACCCGACGACGTATTGTCCGGTCTCCGTGTGACGGCCGACCTGGCGCCGCCGGTCCCCGCAGAGGTGACCAGGCTGGCGCAGGGGCCGCTCGACGAGGAGTCCGGCACGGTGACCGACCCGCTGGCGCTCGACCGCGCAGCGGCCCCGGTCGGCTCGGAGCCGGCAGCAGGGCCGCACGCTACCGCGTCCGCCTAGCGGGGGGAGGCCGGGCCCAGTGCCTCACTGGGCCCGACGGTCCTCCAGGGTTCCCGCGGCTCCCCAGGGGAGCGAGCGTCGTCGCAGCGCAGGCCTGCCAACCGGGGCCTGCCGACCAGGAAGGTCGGCCGGTCCGGGACCCCGTCCGGGAGCCACCCGGGGTTGGGGGACGGCGCAGCTTGGGAAAACCTCAGAAGACTGGTCAGACCAGAAGACTTTCGACACCCCGCCGTGTGCGGGGCGCCGAGCGAGACTACGAGCCCCTGTGCGGCCTCGCGTCCGCGCGGCGGCACCGTTCCAAGGGTCCGGTCCAGGCATCGTCGTGATGCCGGCCGCCCAGCGGTGCCGTGCCGTGCCCGGATGCGGAGCCCGGGGGCCTGACGGGAGATCCACCCGCATGCTCGATAACACCGATCCGCAGCAGACTGCGGCCACGGAACAGAACGAAACCGCCGCGACCGGTGGTGAGGGCGCGTCCGCCGCGCCGCCGCGCCGTCGCCGCCGCGCGGTGTCCCGCCCGGCGGGTACCCCGCAGGGTGCGGCCGCCGACGCGGCCGAGACGGTCGTGCCGGCCGAGGCCCCCGCGGCCGCCACGGCTCCGGCCGTGGAGCCGACGGCCGAGCCGGCCGCCGAGAAGCCCGTCCGGGCCCGCCGTACCCGCAAGCGCGCCGAGGCGCCCGCCGGTGCCCCCGTGGCCGAGGCCGCGGCCCCCGTCGTCGAGGCGCCGGCCGTCGAGACCCCCGCCGTGGAGGCCCCCGCCGCCGAGCCGGTGGCTGAGGAGGCCCCGGCCGCTCCGGCCCGCCGCCCCCGCCGCCGTCGCGTGGTCGAGGCCGCGCCGGTCGTCGAGGCCCCGGTGGCGGAGCCCGCCGCCGAGGAGCCGCAGGCCGAGGAGCCCGCCGTCGCGGAGGAGCCCGAGGAGGAGGCCGTCGAGGCCCCCGCCGCCGCGCCGGCCGCCCGGCCCGCCGCTGCCGCCCCGGCCGCCGAGGCCGAGCCGCCCCACCGGGTGCGCCGCCGTGCGGTCCGCCCGGCCACCGCCGTCTTCCAGGCGCCGGTGTTCCAGGAGCCCGCCTCCTTCGTCGCGCCGTCCGCTCAGGCGGCGCAGGCCGCGCCGTCCGCTCCGGTGGCGCAGGCCGCTCCGCAGCAGCCCGCCGCCGCCCCGGCGAAGGCCGAGGCTCCGGCCGCGGCCCCGGTGCAGGCCGGGCGCGAGGAGGAGGACGACGAGTTCGAGTACAGCGGTGTCGGCCGTCGCCGCCGGGTCCGCACCCGGGTCGAGCCGACCCGTCGCAAGTCGGGCGCCCAGGCTCCGGTGAAGGCCGCCGCGAAGGCCGCCAAGGCTGCGGCGAAGGCGCCGGTCGCGGCGCCCGTCGTCGAGGTCCCGGTCGTCGAGGCGCCCGCCGTCGAGGCCCCCGCCGCCGGTCCGGAGACCGAGGACGAGTGGGAGGACGGCCGTCCGTCGCGCCGTCGCCGCCGGGGCGGTCGCCGCCGTCGCCGCGGTGAGGCCGAGGAGTTCGAGGCCGCCGAGGCCGTCGAGACCGAGCAGTCCGTCGAGGAGTCGGCCGAGGCCGTCGCCGAGGAGGAGGGCGAGGAGGACGACGACCTGGCCGCCGGCCTGTCCTCGTCGCGCCGCCGTCGTCGCCGTCGCCGCCGCAGCGGTGAGGCCGGCGCCGTCGAGACCGCCGAGACCACCGAGGACGGCGTCCGTACGGTGGTGAAGGTGCGCGAGCCGCGCCGCCGTTCCACCGAGCCGTCGTTCGACCCGGACGAGGTGCAGTCCATCAAGGGCTCGACCCGTCTGGAGGCCAAGAAGCAGCGCCGCCGCGAGGGCCGCGAGCTGGGCCGCCGCCGGGTGCCGATCATCACCGAGGCCGAGTTCCTGGCCCGCCGCGAGTCGGTCGAGCGCGTCATGGTGGTGCGCCAGAGCGGCCAGCGGACCCAGATCGGCGTCCTCGAGGACGGCGTGCTGGTCGAGCACTACGTCAACAAGGAGCAGGCCACCTCGTACGTCGGCAACGTCTACCTGGGCAAGGTCCAGAACGTGCTGCCGTCGATGGAGGCCGCCTTCGTCGACATCGGCAAGGGCCGCAACGCGGTGCTGTACGCCGGCGAGGTCAACTTCGGCGCGCTGGGCCACGGCGGCCCGCGCCGGATCGAGTCGGTGCTGAAGTCCGGCCAGTCCGTGCTGGTGCAGGTCTCCAAGGACCCGATCGGCCACAAGGGCGCCCGCCTGACCAGCCAGATCTCGCTGCCCGGCCGCTACCTGGTGTACGTGCCCGAGGGCTCGATGACCGGCATCTCGCGCAAGCTCCCGGAGAACGAGCGCGCCCGGCTGAAGCAGATCCTCAAGAAGATCGTCCCGGACGACGCGGGCGTCATCGTGCGCACCGCCGCCGAGGGCGCCTCCGAGGAGGAGCTGACCCGCGACGTCCAGCGCCTCCAGCAGCAGTGGGAGGACATCCAGAAGAAGGCCGCGACCGGCAACGCCCCGGCGCTGCTGTACGGCGAGCCGGACATGACCGTCCGGGTCGTCCGCGACATCTTCAACGAGGACTTCACCAAGGTCATCGTCTCCGGCGACGAGGCGTGGAAGACCATCCACGAGTACGTCTCCAACGTGGCCCCGGACCTCGCCGAGCGGCTCCAGCGGTGGACCTCCGAGGTGGACGTGTTCGCCACCTACCGGATCGACGAGCAGCTGATGAAGGCGCTGGACCGCAAGGTCTGGCTGCCCAGCGGCGGTTCGCTGGTGATCGACCGCACCGAGGCGATGGTCGTCATCGACGTCAACACCGGGAAGTTCGTCGGCCAGGGCGGCAACCTGGAGGAGACGGTCACCCGGAACAACATCGAGGCGGCCGAGGAGATCGTGCGCCAGCTGCGGCTGCGCGACCTCGGCGGCATCATCGTGATCGACTTCATCGACATGGTGCTGGAGTCCAACCGCGACCTGGTGCTGCGCCGCCTGCTGGAGTGCCTGGGCCGGGACCGGACCAAGCACCAGGTGGCCGAGGTCACCTCGCTGGGCCTGGTCCAGATGACCCGCAAGCGGGTCGGCCAGGGCCTGCTGGAGTCCTTCTCCGAGCCGTGCGTGCACTGCAATGGCCGCGGCGTGATCGTCCACATGGAGCAGCCGAGCGCCCACGTCCACGCCCCCGTGGTGGCGGGCGAGGCCGGTGCGGGCAGCGGCAAGCGCCGTCGCCGGGGCAAGGGCGGCGCGGGCCACGAGGAGCCGCAGGCCGTCGAGGCCGTGGCGGCCGAGCCGGTCGCGGTGGAGGCCTTCGCCGAGCCGGCCGAGCCGGTGCGCGAGGAGATCGAGGGCCAGCTGGCCCTGGAGGTCCCGGGCGTCGAGGCCCCGGCCGAGGCGGCTCCCGCCGTCACGGCCCCGGTCGTCGAGGCTCCCGTGGCGGAGGCCCCGGCCGCCGCTCCGGCGGGCCGTCCGCGCCGCCGCGCGGTGCGCAAGGCGACCGCTCCGGCGGGCTCCCCGGGCACCGCCGAGATCGTGGTGCTCCAGGCCAAGGCCGAGGCGGCGCTGGAGGCGGCCCTGGAGGCCGCCGCCCCGGCGGTCGTGGAAGCCGCGGCCGAGGCCGTCGCCGAGGCGCCGGGTGAGCCGGTCGTGGCCGCGGAGGCCGCGGTCGTCGCCGAGGCTCCGGAGGCCGTCGAGGCTCCGGAGACCGCCGAGGCCGTCGAGGCCGCCGTCGAGGCTGCGGCCGAGGAGGCGCCGGCGCCGAAGAAGCGGGCCGCCCGCAAGACCGCCGCGAAGAAGACCGCCGCCAAGAAGACCACCACGGCGGCCAAGAAGACCACCGCCCGCAAGACCGCCACCAAGCGGACGAGCGCGGCGGCCAAGAAGGCCGCGGCCGCCGAGGGTGATACGGCGTCCGAGTAGTGCCCACGCCCCGGGGCGGGAGTGATCCCGCCCCGGGCCGTACGGGCCGGTTTGCCCCCCGGGCGGCCGGTCCGTATTCTTGACCATCGGCGTGTCTACGCCATTGCTCCCGAGCACATCACCTTCCCGAGGTCACCGCGTTCGCGCGGAGGGCCGGGGAGAGGCTCCTGTGTCCGTACCCAGGTGGCTGGCGTCGGGGGTTCCGACCGAGCAAGGAAAGCAGGTACCGCATGTACGCGATCGTTCGCGCAGGCGGCCGCCAGCACAAGGTCGCCGTCGGCGACGTGCTGGAGATCGACCGTATCGAGGCCAAGCCGGGTGACTCGGTCGAGCTCTCGACCATCCTCGTCGTCGACGGTGACGCTGTCACCTCCGACCCGTGGGTCCTGGCCGGCGTGAAGGCTCACGCCGAGGTGGTCGACCAGACCAAGGGTGACAAGATCGTCATCCTGCGTTACAAGAACAAGACCGGCTACCGCCGCCGTCAGGGTCACCGTCAGCAGCACACCGCGGTGCGCATCACCAGCATCGACTCGGTCAGCAAGTAAGGGGATAGCGAAAAATGGCACACAAGAAGGGCGCAAGCTCTACTCGTAACGGCCGTGACTCGAACGCCCAGCGCCTCGGCGTGAAGCGCTTCGGTGGCCAGGTCGTCTCCGCCGGCGAGATCCTCGTCCGCCAGCGCGGCACCCACTTCCACCCGGGTGCCGGTGTCGGCCGCGGTGGCGACGACACCCTGTTCGCGCTGACCGCCGGTGCGGTGCAGTTCGGCACCCGTCGTGGCCGCAAGGTCGTCAACATCGTGGCCGTCGAGGCCTGAGTCCCCGCGGACTCCCGAGTCTGAGAAGACCCACCGGGTCGGGACAAGACTCACAGTGAAGGGTGGGCCGGAATTCTCCGGTCCACCCTTCACGCTTTACGCAGGTAGCAAGCAGACTCTCGCGCACTGGAGGCACACCCATGACCACCTTCGTGGACCGCGTCGAACTTCACGTCGCCGCGGGTAACGGGGGCCACGGCTGCGCCTCCGTGCACCGCGAGAAGTTCAAGCCGCTCGGCGGCCCGGACGGCGGCAACGGCGGGGAGGGCGGCAGCGTCATCCTCACCGTGGACTCGCAGGTCACCACCCTGCTGGAGTACCACCACTCGCCCAAGCGCAAGGCCACCAACGGCAAGCCCGGCGCGGGCGGCCACCGGACCGGCGCGGACGGCGAGGACCTCGTCCTGCTGGTGCCGGACGGCACCGTGGTGCTGGACCGCAAGGGCAACGTGCTGGCCGACCTGGTCGGCCACGGCACCAGCTTCGTCGCGGCCCAGGGCGGCCGCGGCGGCCTCGGCAACGCCGCGCTGGCCTCGGCCCGCCGCAAGGCGCCCGGCTTCGCGCTGCTCGGCGAGCCCGGCGAGGCCCGTGACATCGTCATGGAGCTCAAGTCCGTCGCCGACGTGGCCCTGGTCGGCTACCCGAGCGCCGGCAAGTCCTCGCTGATCTCGGTGCTCTCGGCCGCCAAGCCGAAGATCGCGGACTACCCGTTCACCACCCTGATCCCCAACCTGGGCGTGGTCACCGCGGGCGACACCGTCTACACCATCGCCGACGTGCCCGGCCTGATCCCGGGCGCCAGCCAGGGCCGAGGCCTGGGCCTGGAGTTCCTGCGCCACGTCGAGCGCTGTTCGGTGCTGGTGCACGTGCTGGACTGCGCCACCCTGGAGCCCGGCCGCGACCCGCTGACCGACCTGGAGACCATCGAGGCCGAGCTCGCCGAGTACGGCGGTCTGGAAGACCGTCCGCGCTTGGTCGCGCTCAACAAGGTGGACGTCCCGGACGGCCAGGACATCGCCGACCTGACCCGCGCCTCCCTGGAGGAGCGCGGCTACCGGGTGTTCGAGGTCTCCGCCGCCTCCCGCAAGGGCCTGCGCGAGCTGAGCTTCGCCGTGGCCGGGATCGTCGCCGAGGCGCGCGCCGCCAAGCCGGCCGAGGAGTCGACCCGGATCGTGCTGCGGCCCAAGGCCGTCGACGACGCCGGCTTCACCATCACCGAGGAGGACGGCGCGTACCGCATCCGCGGCGTCAAGCCGGAGCGCTGGGTCCGCCAGACCGACTTCAGCAACGACGAGGCCGTCGGCTACCTCGCCGACCGGCTGGCCCGCCTCGGGATCGAGCAGGAGCTGTGGAAGATCGGGGCGCACGAGGGTGACACCGTCATCATCGGCCCCGAGGAGAACGCCGTCGTCTTCGACTGGGAGCCGACCATGGCCGCCGGTGCCGAGATGCTCGGCCGCCGTGGTGAGGACCACCGCTTCGAGACCCCGCGCCCGGCGGTCGACCGCCGTCGCGAGAAGCAGAAGGGCCGGGACGCGGCCGAGTCCGAGTTCCTCGCCTTCGAGGCGCTCTCCAGCGGCCGCCAGGCCGCCATCGAGGGCGACGACGACGAGGACTGAGGACCGCTGACCGGTCCGGTCCGGACGGCCCCTGCCACCTGTCGAGGTGGCGGGGGCCGTCCGCGTGTCCGGCGGTGACGGGGCGTCACTTGGTCCAGGAGGCCTGGAGCTTCAGCGGGTCGGCCAGGTCGGTGTAGCCGACGGCGGCCGGGGTGTTGCCGGGGGTGGAGATGATGGTGCAGCCCTTGACCTCGGCGCCCTTGGCCACGCCCTGGAACTTCGCGCCGGTGCACTTGGGCAGCGGGGTCGCGGCGGTCAGGACGTTGACGCCCTTCTTGCCCGTGGTGTCGAAGAGCACGAGCTTCGAGTCCGGGGCGGTGAAGGAGAGGCTGGCGTCCCCGAGGTTCTTGATGGTGTAGCTGACGTACATCGGGGTGCGGCCTTCCAGGCCGACGATGCTGATCTTGGCGGCGGTGAAGTCCTGCGCCGAACCGGCCTCGACGCCGGTGACGGTGACCTCCAGCTTGGTGGCGACCTTGGAGGTCTTGTCGGCGAAGTCCACGGTGGCGCTCTGGCCGACCTTCACGCTGGTGGCGGCCGCCGGGACGGCTCCGGCACCGGCCCCGCCGCCCGCCGTGCCCGCCGTGCCGGCCGTGCCGGCCCCGCCCGCCGCACCGGAGGGGGCCGCGCCCGAGGGGGCCGCGGCCGAACCGCCGGCCGCGCCCCCGGCGGTGGCACCCGGGGTCGCGCCGGTCTGGGGCGCGCCGGTCTGGGCCGGGGCCGCGCCGGTGGCGCCGCCGGTACCGGCCGGGGTGTCCGGGTTGTCCGGCCCGCAGGCCGCGAGCGAGAGGGCGGTGGCCGCCGCGAGCGCGGCGACGGTCAGCTTGGTGGTGTACGAACGCATGGTGCGCATTTCTCCTGGGCGCACGGCCGCGACCGTTGCCGGCCTTTGCCCAGTGCGGCGCCGCCCGTCGTGACAGGAAGGGTCGATGACGACATGGGTACAGCGGGCAAGAAGCCGTCCCCCGATCTGGCTTGCGGTCAGGGACCATACCAGCCATCCGGCTTGGCGGGCGGCCCGTGGCGGCCCGTACCGGATCCGGTCCATCCGGTGAAACACCCCGCCGGTGACCTGCGGGGATCGCGTAGATTTCGGGGGTGACGGCCGGGCCCGGGCCCCGCCGTACCCGCACCACACCGGAAGGGCGTACAGCGAGATGAGCGAGGACCCTCTGCGGGAGGAGGTGCTGACCGCACGGCGGATCGTCGTCAAGGTCGGCTCCTCGTCCCTGACCACGGCGACCGGCGGCCTGGACGCCGACCGCGTCGACGCCCTGGTGGACGCGCTCGCCAAGCTGCGCGGCCGCCCCGAGGCCCCGGAGGTGGTGCTGGTCTCCTCCGGTGCGATCGCCGCCGGGCTCGCCCCGCTCGGCCTGGACCGCCGGCCCAAGGACCTGGCCCGCCAGCAGGCCGCCGCCAGCGTCGGCCAGGGCCTGCTGGTCGCCCGCTACACCGCCTCCTTCGCCCGGTACGGCATCCGGGTCGGCCAGGTGCTGCTCACCGCCGAGGACGCCAGCCGGCGCGCCCACTACCGCAACGCGTACCGCACCCTGGACCAGCTGCTGGCGATGGGCGCGATGCCGATCGTCAACGAGAACGACACCGTCGCCACCGCCGAAATCAAGTTCGGCGACAACGACCGGCTGGCCGCCCTGGTCGCCCACCTGGTCCGGGCCGACCTGCTCGTACTGCTCTCCGACGTGGACGGCCTGTACGACGGCGACCCGTCCCGCCCCGGCACCAGCCGGATCGCCGAGGTGCGCGGCCCGCAGGACCTCGACGGCATCGAGATCGGCAGCGCCGGCAAGGCCGGCGTCGGCACCGGCGGCATGGTCACCAAGGTCGAGGCGGCCCGGATCGCCACCGGCGCCGGCATCCCGGTCGTGCTCACCGCCGCCAGCCAGGCCGCCGACGCGCTGGCCGGCCGGCCCACCGGCACGCTCTTCCTGCGCACCGGCAGCCGCACCTCCGACCGGATGCTCTGGCTGGCCCACGCGAGCAGCCCGCGCGGGGCGCTGCACCTGGACGAGGGCGCCGTCCGGGCGGTCGTCTCCGGCGGCGCCTCGCTGCTGCCCGCCGGGGTCACCAAGGTCGACGGGGAGTTCGCCGCGGGTGATCCGGTGGACCTTCTTGCCGAAAACGGCCACATCGTGGCTCGCGGACTGGTCAACTTTGATGCGAGGGAGTTGCCCCGCCTGCTCGGCCGGTCCACCCGCGACCTGGCCCAGGAGTTCGGCGCCGCGTACGAGCGCGAGGTCGTCCACCGCGACGACCTGGTCGTTCTGCGCGGTTGACCGGCCCGGTTGACCGTGCCGGGGCCTGCCCCTG
>NZ_JBHVEU010000313.1:0-10518 GCF_042802075.1 Kitasatospora sp. NPDC057518 | reverse complement strand
GACCGCGGGATGCGGTCCGGCCTCCTCAGAGGCTCATGCTCAGCCGATCAGCGAGCGCAGCACGTACTGCAGGATGCCGCCGTTGCGGTAGTAGTCCGCCTCACCGGGGGTGTCGATGCGGACGACCGCGTCGAACTCCTTGTCACCGGCCTTGACCTTGACGGTCTTCGGGGTGCGGCCCTCGTTGAGCTCGGTCACACCGGTGAAGGAGAAGGTCTCCTCGCCGGTCAGGCCGAGGGACTCGGCGTTCTCGCCCTCCGGGAACTGCAGCGGCAGGACGCCCATGCCGATCAGGTTCGAGCGGTGGATGCGCTCGTACGACTCGGCGATGACGGCCTTGACGCCCAGCAGCGCGGTGCCCTTGGCGGCCCAGTCGCGGGACGAACCGGAGCCGTACTCCTTGCCGGCCAGGACGACCAGCGGGACGCCGGCGGCCTGGTAGTTCTGCGAGGCGTCGTAGATGAACGACACCGGCGCGTCGGCCTGGGTGAAGTCGCGGGTGTAGCCGCCCTCGGTGCCCGGCGCGATCTGGTTGCGCAGGCGGATGTTGGCGAAGGTGCCGCGGATCATCACCTCGTGGTTGCCACGACGGGAACCGTAGGAGTTGAAGTCGCGCTTCTCGACACCGTTGGCGGTCAGGTACTGCGCCGCCGGGGTGCCCGGCTTGATGTTGCCGGCCGGGGAGATGTGGTCGGTGGTGACCGAGTCGCCCAGCTTGGCCAGGACGCGGGCGCCGGCGATGTCGGTCACCGGGCTCGGGGTCTTGGCCATGCCCTCGAAGTACGGGGGCTTGCGGACGTAGGTGGACTCGGCGTCCCACTCGAAGGTGTTGCCGGTCGGGACCGGGAGCGACTGCCAGCGGTGGTCGCCGGCGAAGACGTCCTGGTAGCCCTTGTCGAACATGGCCTCGTCGATGGAGCCGGCGACGGTGTCGGCGACCTCCTGCTCCGACGGCCAGATGTCGGCGAGGAACACGTCGTTGCCGTCGGCGTCCTGGCCCAGGGCGTCCCGGGTGATGTCGATGTTCATGTTGCCGGCGAGGGCGTAGGCGACCACCAGCGGCGGGGAGGCCAGGTAGTTCATCTTGACGTCCGGGTTGATCCGGCCCTCGAAGTTGCGGTTGCCGGAGAGCACCGAGACGACCGCGAGGTCGGCCTCGTTGACGGCGGCCGAGACCTCCTCGGGCAGCGGGCCCGAGTTGCCGATGCAGGTGACGCAGCCGTAGCCGACCAGGTTGAAGCCCAGCTTCTCCATGTACGGGAGCAGGCCGGCCTTCTCGTAGTAGTCCATGACGACCTTGGAGCCCGGCGCCAGGGTGGTCTTGACCCAGGGCTTGACGTGCAGGCCCTTCTCCACGGCCTTCTTCGCCAGCAGGGCGGCGCCCAGCATGACGGAGGGGTTGGAGGTGTTGGTGCAGGAGGTGATCGAGGCGATCACGACCGCGCCGTTGTCGATCTCGTAGGACGAGCCGTCGGGGGCGGTGACGGCGGTCGGCTTCGAGGCCTCGGCGGAGTAGGTCGGCAGCGCCTCGGCGAACCGCTCGGCGGCCTCGGCCAGGATCACGCGGTCCTGCGGGCGCTTCGGGCCGGAGATCGACGGGACGACGGTGGAGACGTCCAGCTCGAGGTACTCGGAGTAGACCGGCTCGTGCGACGGGTTGTGCCAGAGACCCTGCTCCTTGGCGTACGCCTCGACCAGGGCGAGCTGCTGCTCGTCGCGGCCGGTGAGCTTCAGGTAGTTGATGGTCTCGGCGTCGATCGGGAAGATCGCGCAGGTCGAGCCGAACTCCGGCGACATGTTGCCGATGGTGGCGCGGTTGGCCAGCGGGATGGAGCCGATGCCGTCGCCGTAGAACTCGACGAACTTGCCGACCACACCGTGCTTGCGCAGCATCTCGGTGATGGTGAGCACCAGGTCGGTGGCGGTGGTGCCGGCCGGCAGCTCGCCGGTCAGCTTGAAGCCGACGACGCGCGGGATCAGCATGGAGACCGGCTGGCCGAGCATCGCGGCCTCGGCCTCGATGCCGCCGACGCCCCAGCCCAGCACGCCCAGGCCGTTGACCATGGTGGTGTGCGAGTCGGTGCCGACGCAGGTGTCCGGGTAGGCCTGGCCGCCGCGGACCATGACGGTGCGGGCCAGGTGCTCGATGTTCACCTGGTGGACGATGCCGGTGCCCGGCGGGACGACCTTGAACTCGTCGAAGGCGGTCTGGCCCCAGCGCAGGAACTGGTAGCGCTCCTTGTTGCGGCCGTACTCGATCTCGACGTTCTGGGTGAACGCGTCCTTGGTGCCGAACTTGTCGGCGATGACCGAGTGGTCGATGACCAGCTCGGCCGGGGCCAGCGGGTTGATCTTGGCCGGGTCGCCGCCCAGCTCCTTGACGGCCTCACGCATGGTGGCGAGGTCGACCACGCACGGCACACCGGTGAAGTCCTGCATGATCACGCGGGCCGGGGTGAACTGGATCTCCTGGCTCGGCTGGGCGTTCTCGTCCCAGTTGCCGAGGGCGCGGATGTGGTCGGCGGTGATGTTCGCGCCGTCCTCCGTGCGGAGCAGGTTCTCCAGCAGCACCTTGAGGCTGTACGGCAGCCGAGCGGAACCCTCGACGGCGGAGAGCTTGAAGATCTCGTACGACTCGTCGCCCACCTGCAGCGAGCTGCGGGCGTCGAAGCTGTTCGCGGACACGACTGACTCCTTCTGGGTGCTTCGTGCGGTATCCGGCCGTCACGCGGTGGTAAGGTCAGCCTTACTTAGGCTTGCCTTGCCCGCATCGCCGGCGAGCGCCTCTCGGCAAGTATCTTGATGTCGAGATATATCCTAGGCGGCAGTTATCTCGATGTCGAGATAAACCATAGTGCATGCCTCGGCACACCGATCGTCCGGGCCGCACCGCTCGCGCTCCGGCCTCTTCAGCCGGACCGCACCGGCCACGACGGCGGCCGCCGCCAGCGGCACCACCACTAGCTCACCACCGGAACCGCCGGTCGGCGAGGGGGCGGCGTCGGCCGGCGGGGCCGTCCGCACTCTTTCCCCTC
Organism: Kitasatospora sp. NPDC057518; assembly: GCF_042802075.1. Taxonomy (NCBI): domain Bacteria; kingdom Bacillati; phylum Actinomycetota; class Actinomycetes; order Kitasatosporales; family Streptomycetaceae; genus Kitasatospora; species Kitasatospora sp. NPDC057518. Next base: position 7,483 of record NZ_JBHVEU010000313.1, on the reverse strand, counting down.
TGTTCGCGCCCGGTTCGCCCCTGGCCCCCGTTCACCCCCACGCCCGGGCCCGGGCGGGTGTGGCGGCTCGCCCGCACGGGGTCCGGTGCGGGGTCCGGTGCGGGGTCTGGTGCGGGGTCTGGTGCGGGGTCCGGCGCGGGGTCCGGTGCGGGGTCCGGCGCGGGCCGTCCGCCTGACGTGCCGGGGTCCCGGGAGCCCGGGGCGGTGTCCTCCGGGCCGGGGCGCCGTTAGCAGGGGGACCCCCGTCGCCCGCCCCCGGAAGGCCCGACCGATGACCGCTCCGCTCGCCGCCGCCCTGCTGCCGCTGGCCCTGCTCGCCCCCGCCGCCTCACCGGTCTCGGTCGTCGAGGCCGACTTCGACCCGGCCACCGCCTTCGTCCCCCCGGCGGCGATCAGCTACGCGAGCGACCTGGTGCCGTACGGCGCCCACGTCCGGGTCGTCACCGACCGCTCGGTACCCGGGCGGACGGTGCTCACCCTGAAGGCCTCCGGACTCGCCCCCGACCACGAGTTCCCCGCACACCTGCACACCGGCCGCTGCGGGGCCGACCCGGCCTCCTCGGGGCCGCACTACCAGGACGAGGTCGACCCGGTGCAGCCGTCCACCGACCCGGCGTACGCCAACGAGCGCAACGAGCTGCGGCTGGCGCTGCGCACCGACGGGCGGGGCCGGGGCAGCGCCACCACCGTGGTGGGCTGGCAGCCGCGACCGGGCGAGGCGCGCTCGCTGGTGCTGCACGCGGGCACCCCGGCCGGCCCGCACGCGGCGGGCGACCGGGTGGCCTGCGTGAGGCTGGACGGCTGAGCCGCGCGGCCGCCGGGGCGGGCCCCAGGAGCGGGCACCCAGGAGCCGGTGCTTCAGGAGCCGAGGGTGGCGACCAGCACCGCCTTGATGGTGTGCAGCCGGTTCTCGGCCTGGTCGAACACGATGGAGTGGGCCGACTCGAACAGCTCGTCGGTGCACTCCAGCTCGGTCATGCCGGTCGCCTCGTGCATCTGCCGCCCGACCGCCGTGCCGAGGTCGTGGAAGGCCGGCAGGCAGTGCAGGAACTTCACGTCCGGGTTGCCGGTGGCCCGGACGGTGTCCATGGAGACCTGGTACGGCTTGAGCAGCTCGATCCGCTCGGCCCAGACCTCCTTGGGCTCGCCCATCGAGACCCAGACGTCGGTGTAGAGGAAGTCGGCGCCGGCCACGCCCTCGGCCACGTCCTCGGTCAGGGTGATCCGGGCGCCGGTCGTCCCGGCCAGGGCCTTCGCCGACTCCTGCACCTCCTCGGTCGGCCAGAGCGCGCGCGGGGCGACGATCCGGATGTCCATGCCGAGCAGGGCGCCGGTGATCAGCAGCGAGTTGCCCATGTTGGAGCGGGCGTCGCCGAGGTAGGCGAGCGCGACCTCCGGCAGCGGCTTGGCGGTGTGCTCGGTGATGGTGAGCACGTCGGCCAGCATCTGGGTGGGGTGCCACTCGTCGGTCAGGCCGTTCCAGACCGGGACGCCGGCGAACTCGGCCAGCTCCTCGACGATCTCCTGGCCGTGGCCGCGGTACTCGATGCCGTCGAACATCCGGCCGAGCACCCGGGCGGTGTCCTTGACGGACTCCTTGTGGCCGATCTGCGAGCCCGCCGGGTCCAGGTAGGTGGTGGTGGCGCCCTGGTCGTGGGCGGCGACCTCGAAGGCGCAGCGGGTGCGGGTGGAGGTCTTCTCGAAGATCAGCGCGATGTTCTTGCCGCGCAGCCGGGGCTGCTCGGTGCCCGCGTACTTCGCCGCCTTGAGCGTGGCGGCGAGGTCCACCAGGAAGCGGAACTCCTGGGGCGTGAAGTCGAGCTCCTTGAGGAAGTGCCTGTTCCGGAGGTTGAAGGCCATGCCGGGCTCCTGGGGTGACGGACTGACGGACTGCGGAAAGCGGCAAGTCTATACGATACTCGGAATTTATATACGGAGGCTGGGCGGAGGAGGGAGCCCACGGGGGCTCCGTCGGTTCCGTGGGCTCCCCTCCTCGTGGGCTCCGTGGGCTCCCCTCCTCCGCCTCCGCCGCCGTCACAGCCGCGGGTCGACCGGCTCCGACTCCAGCGCGAGCACCGCGAAGACCGGCTCGTGCACCCGCCACAGCGGTTCCCCCGCCGCCAGCCGGTCCAGCGCCTCCAGGCCCAGCGCGTACTCGCGCAGCGCCAGCGAGCACTTGTGGCCCAGCGCGCGCAGGCGCAGCCGGTCGAGGTGCTCGGTGTAGTCCGGGCCGTAGACGATCCGCAGGTACTCCCGGCCGCGCACCTTCACCCCGGGCTGCACCAGGCCGCCCGGTCGGCCCTTGCCGCGCGCCGTGCGCACCGGCGAGACCAGCGGCTTGACCACCATGCCCTCGCCGCCCGCCTCGGTCAGCTCCTCCCACCAGGCGGTGGCGGCGGCCATCGAGGCCTCGTCCTCGGTGTCCACCAGGATCCGACGGGTGCGCTGGAGCAGGGGCCCCTCGCGGCGCTCCGGCTCCTCCGGGCCGGTCCCCTCGGCCGGGCCGGCGGTGTCGGTCCCGTCGGCCTCGTCGGTCTCGTCGGCGGCGGCCAGGCGGTCGATCCAGGCCAGGTGTTCGTCGTGCGGGCGCACCGCGAGGTTCGCCCCCTCGGCCGCGAGCAGCTGGAACGGCGCGAGCCGGATGCCCGACAGGCCCTCGGTCGGCCAGCAGTAGCGCCGGTACGCCTCGGTGAACGCCCGCGCGTCGGCCGCGCGCCGCCGCTGGCGGTCGGTCAGCCGGGCCAGGTCCAGGCCGCGCCCGGCCGCCCGCTCCAGCGCGGACAGCACCTCCGGCAGGGCGGCGCCCGCCGCCGCGCCGACCGCCGCGTACTGGCGGCGCAGCAGCTCCACCGCCTTCAGCGACCAGGGCATCAGCTCGGCGTCCAGCAGCAGCCAGTCGGTGGCCAGCTCCTCGAACAGCCCGGCGCGCTCGGCGGCCGCCCGGACCCGGTCGAGCACGGCGCCGGTCAGCTCCTCGTCGGCGAGGAAGGCGCGGCCGGTCCGGGTCCAGATCGCGCCGGGGCCGGCCACGCCGAAGCGGCGCTCCAGCGCGGCCCCGTCCCGGGCCACCAGCAGCACCGCGCGGGAGCCCATGTGCTTCTCCTCGCAGACCAGGTGCCGCACGCCGTCCGCCCGGTAGCCGAGGAAGGCCTCCTCCGGGTGCTCCAGGTAGCCGTCCCGGCGGGACGTGGCGCTCGGTGCCATGGTCGGCGGCAGGTAGGCGAGCAGCCGCGGGTCCAGCGCGAAGCGGCTCATCACCTCCAGCGCGGCGGCCGCGTTCTCCTCCCGGACGGCCACCCGCCCGTGCAGCCCGGTCTCGACGGTCCGGCGCCCGGCCACGTCGCCGAGGTCCAGCGGACGGCCCTCGCGGGCGCCCGGCGCGTCGGTGATCAGCGGGCGCACCGGGGCGTACCACTCGCGCTCGGCCTCGACGCCCACCAGCTCGCGCTCCGGGTAGCGCAGCGCGGTCAGGCTGCCGCCGAAGACGCAGCCGGTGTCCAGGCAGACGGTGTTGTTGACGAAGCTCGCGGCCGGCACCGGGGTGTGGCCGTAGACCACCAGCGCCCGGCCCCGGTACTCCTCCGCCCACGGGTAGCGCACCGGCAGGCCGTACTCGTCGGTCTCGCCGGTGGTCTCCCCGTACAGCGCGTGCGAGCGGACCCGGCCGGAGTTGCGGCCGTGGTACCGCTCCGGCAGGCCTGCGTGGCAGACCACCAGGGCGCCGCCGTCCAGCAGGTAGTGGCTGACCAGGCCGCGCATGAACGCGCGGACCTCGGCCCGGAACTCCTCGGTCTCCCCCGCCAGCTGGTCCAGCGACTCCTGGAGGCCGTAGGCGACGTTGACCTTCTTGCCGTCCATCGCCCGGCCGAGCTTGTTCTCGTGGTTGCCCGGCACGCAGAGCGCGTGGCCGGCCGCCACCATGCCCATCACCAGGCGCAGCACGCCCGGGGTGTCGGGGCCGCGGTCGACCAGGTCGCCGACGAAGACGGCGGTGCGGCCCGCCGGGTGCGCGGCGTCCACCGGGCGGCCCCCGGCGTCCCGGGTCAGGGTGTAGCCGAGCCGGGTCAGCAGGGTCTCCAGCTCGGAGCGGCAGCCGTGGATGTCGCCGACGATGTCGAACGGGCCGGTGAGGTGGCGCAGGTCGTTGTAGCGCTTCTCCAGCTCGATCCCGGCGGCCGCCACCTCGGCCTCGCCGCGCAGGACGTGCACCTTGCGGAAGCCCTCGCGCTCCAGCCCCCGGAGGGAGCGGCGCAGCTCCCGGTGCTGGCGGGGGACCACATGGGCCGGCAGCTGCCGGTCCGGGCGGGAGCGGTTGCGCTCGGCGCACACCCCCGGCGGGACGTCCAGGACGATCGCGATCGGCAGCACGTCGTGCTCGCGGGCGATCTCGACCAGCCGGCGGCGGGCCTCGGGCTGGACGTTGGTGGCGTCCACGACGGTCAGCCGGCCGGCCGCCAGGCGCTTGCCGACGATGTAGTACAGGACGTCGAAGGCCTCGGCGGAGGCGGACTGGTCGTTCTCGTCGTCGGCGACCAGGCCGCGGCAGAAGTCGGAGGAGACCACCTGGGTGGGCAGGAAGTGGCGGCGGGCGAAGGTGGACTTGCCCGCGCCGCTGGTGCCGACCAGGACGACGAGGGAGACGTCGGTGACGGGGAGGCGGCGGGGGGCGGTGCTCTCCGCGCGGTCCTGGTCCCGGCTCTCGCCGGGGGTGTCGGTCGGGTCATCGGTCATCGGGGCTCGCCTCCTTCGGGCGTCGCGGTCGTGATGGGCACGGTGGTCGCGGTGGGTGCCGGGGTCGTGGTGGATCCCGGGGTCGTGGTGGTCACGGGCGTCGGCGTCGTGGTGAACAGGGCCAGCTGGGTCGGGGCGCCGACCTCCTCGTCCTCCGGGCCGACCGGGCGCAGCTCCACGGTGTAGCCGTACGCGGCCGCGACCTTCCCGGCCCAGGCCCGGAACTCGGCCCGGGACCACTCGAAGCGGTGGTCGGCGTGCCGGACGGCGCCCGCCGGCAGGCTCTCCCAGCGGACGTTGTACTCCGCGTTCGGCGTGGTGACCACGACCGCCCTCGGCCGGGCGGCGCCGAACACCGCGTACTCCAGCGCGGGCAGCCGCGGCAGGTCCAGGTGCTCGATCACCTCGCACAGCACCGCCGCGTCGAAGCCCTTGAGCCGGGCGTCGGTGTAGGTGAGCGCTCCCTGCGCCAGCGTCACCCGGGCCGCCTGACGCTCCGGCATCCGCTCCAGGCCCAGCCTGCGGCCCGCCGACCGCAGCGCCCGGGCGGAGACGTCCACGCCGAGGATTCCGGTGAACCGGGCGTCCTTGAGCAGTTCGCCGATCAACTCGCCCTGGCCGCAGCCGAGATCGGCGACGCGGGCGGCACCGGTCTCGCGCAGCGCGGCGAGGATCGCGGTGCGGCGCTGCTCGGCGAGCGAGGGCTGCCGGGGCTCCGGATCGTCCCGCACCTCCTCCTCGGACCGGTCGTCGACCGCGTTGTCGATCTCCTCGACCTCGCGGTCGTCGGCCTCCGCCAGCCGGGCCAGCTCCAGGCGCTCCATCGCGGCGCGGGTCAGCGACCAGCGCCGGGCCAGGTAGCGGCGGGTGATCAGGGCGCGCTCGGGGTGGGCCGCCAGCCAGCCCTGACCGGCCGCGAGCAGCTTGTCCACCTCGTCCGGGGCGACCCAGTAGTGCTTGGCGCCGTCCAGCACCGGCAGCAGCACGTACAGCTGCTGGAGCGCGTCGGCGAGCCGGACCGTCCCGGAGGAGAGCGCGATCCGGACGTAGCGGGACTCGCCCCACTCGGGGAACGACTCGTCCAGCGGGACCGCCGTCGCCTCGACCTGCCAGCCCAGCGGCTCGAACAGCCGGACCACCAGGGCCGGGCCGCCGCCCCCGCCCGCACCGTTCGCGGGCACGGCGGGCAGCTCGATCCGCAGCGGGCGGGCCCGCCCGGGCAGTTCGGGCCGGGCCGGGCAGTCGCCCTTCATCGCGGACCGGAACACCGTCCGCAGCGCCACCGCGAGCAGCGAGGAGGCGGCGTACGGGCGGTCGTTGACGTACTGGGCGAGCGCGAAGTCGGGCGAGCCGCCGCGCCCCCTGCCGTCGCCCCGGCCCTTGCGGACCAGCGCGATCGGGTCGACGTCCAGCAGCAGCGCCGCCGTGCAGACCTCGTCCCCCGCCTCGGGGTAGAAGACGTGGGCCTCACCGTGCGACGTGGTGAACCGCTGGACCTTGTCGGGGTGCTTGTGCAGCAGGAACCCGAGGTCCGTGGCCGGGTCCTCGGCGCTGCCGGTGGTGGAGATCGACATGAACACCCGCTGAAGTATTGCCCAGCGCCCGAACGCCGGGCACCGGGTTTTCCCGCCCCGCGGGCCGCCGACCGGCGCGTTCGCCGGGCGCGTCCGCCCGGTGGGCGTGTTCGGCACCGGGGCCCCGCATTGGTTAACGTGCACGGTGTGACTGCTGAATCCACCTCGCTCGAATCCACCTCCCCGGCGAACGGCGCCGTGGCCACCGGTCTGGCCACCATCGCCGCCGACGGCACCGTCCTCGACACCTGGTTCCCCGCCCCCGTGCTGGCCGCCGAGCCCGGCCCGGCCGGCACCGTCCGTCTGACCGCCGAGCAGGCCGAGGCCGAGCTCGGCGCCGGCGCGGCCGAGGCGCTGCGCGTCGACGCCCGCCGCGGCGTCGAGGTGGTCGCCGTGCGCACCACCATCGCCTCGCTGGACGAGAAGCCGCTCGACACCCACGACGTGTACCTGCGCCTGCACCTGCTCAGCCACCGCCTGGTCAAGCCGCACGGCCAGAACCTGGACGGCGTCTTCGGCCTGCTGGCCAACGTCGCCTGGACCAGCATCGGCCCCGTCCCGGTGGACAAGGTCGAGCAGGCCCGGCTCGCCGTGCGCGCCCAGGGCGGCCAGCTGGCCGTCTACGGGATCGACAAGTTCCCGCGGATGACCGACTACGTCGCCCCGACCGGTGTGCGCATCGCCCACGCCGACCGCGTCCGGCTCGGCGCCCACCTGGCCGTCGGCACCACCGTGATGCACGAGGGCTTCGTCAACTTCAACGCCGGCACGCTGGGCACCTCCATGGTCGAGGGCCGGATCAGCGCGGGCGTCGTCGTCGGCGACCACAGCGACATCGGCGGCGGCGCCTCGATCATGGGCACCCTGTCCGGCGGCGGCAAGCAGGTCGTCTCGGTCGGCGAGCGCTGCCTGCTCGGCGCCAACGCGGGCATCGGCATCTCGCTCGGCAGCGACTGCGTGGTCGAGGCCGGCCTGTACGTGACCGCCGGCACCCGGGTCACCACCCCGGACGGCACGGTGGCCAAGGCCGTCGAGCTGTCCGGCCAGGACAACCTGCTGTTCCGTCGCAACTCGCAGAGCGGCGCGGTCGAGGTCATCGCCCGCTCCGGCTCCTGGGGCGGCCTGAACGCCGACCTGCACGCCCACAACTGACCTTCGGTCGGAGGTCGTTGGGGTCC
>NZ_JBHVEU010000312.1:0-10536 GCF_042802075.1 Kitasatospora sp. NPDC057518 | reverse complement strand
AGGACCACGGGTTGTGGACCGGGGCCGGCTCGTTGAGCGGCGGAGACATGGTTCCGGGGGTGGAAAACACTACGGGCCACGGCGCCGACACGGGACCCTCAACCCATGCGGCACCGCAGCCCGGAGCTGTCGTCGGGCGCCAGATGGGATCGAGAACTGTGCGGGGTCCTCGATCTGCGGCGTCCGACCGAGGAGGGGCCGCGCGCGGTCAGGGCAGTTGCGCGGGGACCTCTCCTTGGTGCCCTTCCATTGTGGACTAGACCAATCTCGGTTGTCCAGGCCTCCCGGAAAATTGGTCTAAACAACTCAGGGGGTGTCCGGACCCGGCGGGAGGCCTGGCGCGCCCCGCCCGGACCGGCGGCGCTACCCTCGCCATGTGCCCTCGCTGAACGAACTCGTCCGCCGCCACACCACCCTCACCGGGGCCGATGTGGAATGGCTCCACCACCTGGTCTCGGAGTGGCAGCTGCTCTCCGACCTCTCCTTCGCCGACCTGGTGCTGTGGATCCCCACCTGGGACGGCATCCGCTACGTCTCGGTGGCGCAGATGCGGCCCAACACCGGGCCCACCTCCTACCAGGACGACATGGTCGGCCACCTCGTCCCGCGCGGCCGCCGCCCGCTGCTGGACGCCGCCTTCGACGAGGGCCGGATCGTGCGCGAGGGCGACCCGGAGTGGCGCGAGGAGGTCCCGGTCCGGGTCGAGTCGATCCCGGTCCGGCGCGAGGGCAAGGTGCTGGGCGTGATCGCCCGCAACACCAACCTGCTGACCGTCCGCACCCCCAGCCGGCTGGAGCTCACCTACCTCCAGAGCGCCTCCGACCTGGCCCAGATGATCGCGGCCGGCTCCTTCCCCTTCCCCGGCGTCGAGCAGGCCGACATGGACGCGGCCCCCCGGGTCGGCGACGGCCTGATCCGGCTGGACGCGGACGGCGTGGTCACCTACGCCAGCCCCAACGCCCTCTCCGCGTACCACCGCCTCGGCCTCACCACCGACCTGGTCGGCAGCCACCTCGGCCGGGCCACCGCCGACCTCGCCCCGCCGTCCCGCTCGGCCGTCCACGAGGCGCTGGTGAAGCTGGCGAGCGGCTGGGCACCCCGGCAGACCGAGGTGGAGGCGCAGGGGGGAGTGGTGACCCTGCGGGCGATCCCGCTCAAGCCCAAGGGCACCCTGACCGGTTCGCTGGTGCTCTGCCGGGACGTGACCGAGCTGCGCCGCCGCGACCGCGAGTTGATGACCAAGGACGCCACCATCCGGGAGATCCACCACCGGGTGAAGAACAACCTGCAGACCGTCGCGGCCCTGCTGCGGCTGCAGTCCCGTCGGATGGAGTCGGAGTCCGCCCGGGCCGCGCTGGACGAGGCGGTGCGCCGGGTCGGCTCGATCGCGATCGTGCACGAGACGCTCTCCCAGGCGCTGGACGAGCAGGTGGCCTTCGACGAGATCGCCGACCGGGTGCTGGCGATGGCGATGGAGCTGACCCAGGACGGCCGGGTGGCGACCCGCCGCACCGGCAGCTTCGGGATCCTCTCCGCCGAGGTGGCCACCCCGCTGTCGATGGTGCTGACCGAACTGCTCCAGAACGCCCTGGAGCACGCGTTCGGTCCGACCGCCTCCGGGAACCTGGAGGTCAGCGCGCTGCGCGGGCGGGCCCCGGCGACCGGCAAGGGCTGGTCGGACACCTGGAACGGCGGCGCCCGGCCGGAGGAGTACCTGCTGATCACGGTGCAGGACGACGGCCGCGGCATGCCGGAGGGCTTCGACCCGAAGACGGCGGGCAACCTCGGGCTGCAGATCGTCCGGACGCTGGCCACCGGCGAACTGGGCGGCACCTTCGACATGGTGGCCGGCCCGAACGGCGGTACGAAGGTGATCCTGGAGATCCCCGTCCGCTGAGATCCCGGTCCGCCGCGGTCGCGGCCGCGGGGAAACCGTTGCGCGGGGATGCGCACAGGTGCGTGGAGGGGGCGTGCGTCCGGCGGAAGCGCCGGGTGCGCGCACCCGCACGCCGGAGTGCGGAACGGGGCGCGGAAACAGAAACGAGGCCCTGTCGACCGGGGGGGGGTGGGTCGACAGGGCCTCTCAACCCGTTCCGGCCGTCGGGGGGAGTCGGCCGGAGCGGGGGCTCTGGGTGGTGCGACACCTCGCCGGTGCGTTGCACACGGTGAGCGCCACAGCTCCACGATATTGCTCTAAGTGAACAGTATCAAGTGCTTGGGCAGGTCCGGTGTCGCGGGACCTGGCTGGGCGAGGTCCTTGGTGCGGAAGGCTTCACCAGGAGGTGCAGGGAAGCCTTTGATCATGTGTCGATCGGTACTGCGGTCACTGCTGGTACTACGGCGTGTGATCGCCGGGTGATCAGGCGGTGCGGGCGCGGTTGCGGGCTGCACGGCGCTTCATCGCGCGGCGCTCGTCCTCGCTCATGCCGCCCCAGACGCCGGCGTCCTGACCGGTCTCGAGCGCCCACTGGAGGCACTGCTCCATCACCGGACAGCGGCGGCACACGGCCTTGGCTTCCTCGATCTGCAGCAGAGCAGGACCGGTGTTCCCGATCGGGAAGAACAGCTCGGGGTCCTCTTCGCGGCAGACAGCGCGGTGGCGCCAGTCCATGGTCGTCCAACTCCTCCTGCCGCGGGGGGTGGCCCGATCGGCATAATCGAATGGCTTGTGAATGTGAACGCTTTCACGAATCCCGCAACAGCAAAAGAGACCAAAGGCCCGTCGGGCCCGGGTGGTCTGTGCTGGGGGGGATTCGGCGATTCGAGGGACACCCCGCGGTCGGCGCTCCTGTGGTTCCGGAGTTGCCGTCGCTGCGATGTGTCCCGATCGCCATGTAGAGGTTCGCAAACCTCGGGCTCGGATACAACCCCCTTCGGGGAGGAATTTTGGATTCTTCGGTGTCGCCTAGCTCACAGCCAGTACTTCTATGGAGTGAAGGGGGCTTGTGCGTTCGAGAAGAAGGAGGAACCCCCCTTCCAGTCACACAATCACACGCAGTGCCCGCCGTACGCCTGTGAAACTGACGCGACTCCTGTCTCCAAGATGGTCCCCGTCGACCTGGAACGGGGCCGGTTCCTCCGAAACCAAGGTGAAGTGTCTGACGTCGTGATAGGAGACGACGTGCTTCCCGGAGGGGCCGCTGGGAGGGGCGCCGTCACTCGAAGTCGTGTACGACCGCAGGATCTGACGGACCGTTCGAGCGGTGCCGAACGCCGTCATCCGGGTGATGCCGAAGACGTCCAGGTCCGTGTCGAAGGAGGCGAGCGGTGAGGGGTAGACCGGACGGTTGCCGAGGAACGTCCAGGGAGAGGTGTTGCTGACTATCGACAGCACCAGGCCCGGAACCCGTTCGTGGCCCGGCAGCTCCAGGGAGACGGGGCCGGAACGGCGCTGCTCACGCTGGGTGAAGTAGTGCCGCAGGGCCTGGCCGACGTACAGGGCGTGGGTGGACTTGCGCCCGGCCCGGCGCTGCTCCTCGACCCGCCCGACCACCCCGGCGTCGAAGCCGAGGCCGGCGGTGAAGGTGAACCAGCGGTCCGGCAGCCCGTCGGTCATCGCCTTGCCCAGCCCGATCGGCCGCTCCCGGCCGTGCTCCAGCGCGTCCAGTAGGGCGCCGGTGGCCTCCACCGGGTCGTTGGGCAGGCCCAGCGCGCGGGCGAACACATTGGTCGAACCGCCCGGCACCACGGCCAGTCGCGGGACCTTCTCGCCCGGGCCGTGCGCCAGCAGCCCGTTCACCACCTCGTTGACGGTGCCGTCCCCGCCCAGCGCCACCACCAGGTCGACCGTGCCGTCCTCCGCCGCCTCGCGGGCCAGGTCGCGCGCGTGGCCCCGGTAGCGGGTCTCGGCGACCTCCAGCTTGAGATCGCTGCGCAGGGCGTGGATCAGGACGTCCCTGGTCCGGCCACTGGTGGTGGTGGCCTTGTGGTTCACGACCAGGAGAGCGCGCATGGGGAAAGCCTACGGGTCGGTACGGAGCAACCGGCGGCTACCCTGCTGGAGTGACCGCAGAAACCTCCGCACCCGTACCCTCGGCCGGATCCGGCCGCCCGGCCTCCCTGACCCTGGGCGCCGCCATCACGGCCCTGGCGGGCGCCGCGCTGGCCGTCGTCGGCGTCTGGGACATGGTGGCCGCGCTGTCCGGCCAGTCCAAGCAGCTGGCTCTGAACGAGTTCGGCGGAGCGGTCATCGTGCTGCTCGGGGTGCTGCCGGTGCTGGCCGCCCGCGCCCTGCTCAAGGAGCGCCGCTGGGGCCGCAGTCCGGCGGTGCTGACCAACTCGATCTGCCTGCCGGTCGGCTACTACATGGCCGAGAGCGGCGGCGCGATGATCGCGGTCGGCGTGCTGGTCGGGGCGCTCGGCCTGGTGGGCATCGGCTGCCTGCTGAACCCGAAGTCGACGGCGGCCCTGTACGCCCCGTCCGAGGACTAGGGGTACAGGGCCGCCGGGGGCCTGAAGCCGGGGGCTTGAAACCGGGGGGCCTCAAGCCGGGGGAACTGAAGGGGCGTCAGTCCTACTCCTCCACCAGGAGCTTCTCCCGCAGCTGGGCCAACGTCCGGGCGAGCAGCCGGGACACGTGCATCTGGGAGATCCCCACCTCGGCGGCGATCTGCGACTGGGTCATGTTCCGGAAGAACCGCAGCACCAGGATCTTCTGCTCCCGGGGCGGCAGTTGGGCCAGCAGCGGCTTGAGCGACTCGCGGTACTCGACGCCCTCCAGCGCCTCGTCGGTCGCGCCCAGGGTGTCCGCGACGGCCGGCGACTCGTCGTCGCTGTCCGGCACGTCCAGGGACAGCGTGGAGTACGCGTTGGCGGACTCCAGGCCCTCCAGGACGTCCTCCTCGGAGATCCCCAGGTGCTCGGCCAGCTCGTGCACCGTGGGGGAGCGGCCGTGCCGCTGGGAGAGCTCGCTGGTCGCCGTGGTGAGCGACAGCCGCAGCTCCTGGAGGCGGCGCGGGACGCGCACCGCCCAGCCCTTGTCGCGGAAGTGCCGCTTGATCTCCCCGACGATGGTCGGCGTCGCGTAGGTGGAGAACTCGACCCCGCGCTCGTGGTCGAAGCGGTCCACCGACTTGATCAGGCCGATGGTGGCGACCTGGGTCAGGTCGTCCAGCGGCTCGCCCCGGTTGCGGAAGCGCCGGGCCAGGTGCTCGACCAGCGGGATGTGCATCCGCACCAGCTGGTTGCGCAGCTCGACCCGCTCCGGGGAGCCCTCGGGCAGTGCGGACAGCCGGACGAACAGCGCGCGGGCGGCCTCCCGGTCCGGGGCGCCGGTGCGGTGCGAGCCCTGGGCGGGCAGGGCGACGTGCGGCTCGACCTCGGCCGTCGACTCGGCCTCGACCGCGGGGTCGGCCTCGACCGCCGGTTCCGTCCCGACGGCCGGGGCCGTCTCGTCCACCGGGTCCGGCGGGGGCGCGGAGGCAGGCGTCGGCTCGGACGTCGGCTCGGTGGGGTGGCTCATCCGCTGGGCGTCCTTCGGGTGCGCTTCGTCGTTGGCGGCGAGGCCGGGAACGCTCGCCTGGGTCGGTACGGCAGGTCCCGCCGTCGCGAGGCCGGTACGGTCCAGATCACTCACGGCCATTCCCCCGTTCCGTTCCGGGAGCACCGGGGCCGGTGGCCCCGGAATCGTCTCGTTGGTCGTACCGCGTGGGTGGCGGTACCGGGAGCCGTCCGTCGGTCCCCTGAGCGGGGGAGCGGCGGACGGCCCTTGCGCGGGTGCTGCTCGGTGCTGCTCGGTCGTGCGGTGCGGTCCGGCGCCCGACTAGTGGGAGGGGGACCCGCCGCGCTTCTTGTGCAGGCTGATCGTCACGGTCCTGTCCTCGGCGACCGAGGAGTCGACCTCGCCGGCCAGGGCGGAGAGCACCGTCCAGGCGAAGGTGTCCCGTTCGGGAGCCTTGCCGTCGGTGGTCGGGGCGGAGACGGTGACCTTCAACGAGTCGCCGACCAGCCGGAACTCGCAGGACAGTACGGAGCCGGGCACCGCCTGCTGGAGCAGGATGGCGCAGGCCTCGTCGACCGCGATCCGCAGGTCCTCGATCTCGTCGAGCGTGAAGTCCAACCGGGCCGCCAACCCGGCCGTCGCTGTTCGCAGGACGGAGAGGTAGGCCCCGGCTGCGGGCAGCCGGACCTCCACGAAGTCCTGAACGCCGAGATCGCCGTCGATCTGGGACACCCTTGCCTCCTGGGTGGCGCGCTGTGCTTTCTTGGTACCCCGCTTGTTACCGCTTGCTACCCCCGAAGGGGGCCCGGCGCCGCGGATCCGCCATCGCTCTGCCTTCCGCACCCCGGTTCGGGAGTTACTCATGGTAAGGCATTGCGACGCAGGGTGGCAGACCCTTTCCCCGGACTCCCGGGAGCCGTTCAGCGCTGCCCGGCGGCGGCCAGCGCCCCGTCGGAGAGCCGGTACACCGTCCACTCGTCCATCGGCACCGCGCCGATCGACTTGTAGAAGTCGATCGAGGGCTGGTTCCAGTCCAGGACCGACCACTCGACCCGGGAGTAGCCGCGCTCGACGGCGATCCGGGCGAGTTCCAGCAGCAGCGCCTTGCCGTGGCCGCCGCCGCGCGCCTCCGGGCGGACGTACAGGTCCTCCAGGTAGATCCCGTGGGTGCCGCGCCAGGTCGAGAAGTTGCGGAACCAGACCGCGAAGCCGACCGGTTCACCGGTGGCGTCGTCCTCGGCGATCAGCCCGAACAGGGACGGGTTCTCGCCGAACAGGGCCTCGTGCAGCTGCTCCTCGGTGGCCTTCGCCTCGTGCAGGGCCTTCTCGTACTCCGCGAGTTCGCGGATCATGGCGTGGACGACGGGGACGTCGGTGGCGACGGCGGTGCGGATCATGTCCGTGAGCCTACTGCTCGGGACCGGTCTCGTCCCAGGCCTGGAGGGAGGTCTGGTCGATGATCCGGCCGTCCCGCAGACCGGCCATCGAGGACATCAGCACCCGGACGCCGTCCGGGTACCGGCAGGACTCCAGGAAGGCGACGTGGTCGCCCTGGACGACCACCTGTTCCAGTGTGTGGGTCATCTCGCGGCCGTAGACGTCGTCCAGCATGGCGCCGATCTCCTCCCGCCCGTGCATCACCAGGGGGTGGCTGGGCTGGGTCTTGCGGTCGACCATGCGCAGTTCGGCGTCCTCCGCGTAGAGCGCCAGGAGGGCCTCGGCGTCGCGGCGCTCGATGCCCTCGCGCAGTGCGCGGGTGTCGAAGGCGGCGGGGGCCGTCGTGGTGGTCATGATCTCGCTCCTCCGGTCGGGTTCCGTCGGCTCGTACCTTGAGCGTACGCCCGCGGCCGCCCGGACCCGGAGGAGCGGGATCCGGGCCGGTCAGGGGGCCGGCACGGTGCGCAGGTAGGCGGCCAGCGCGCTGATCGCGGCCGGGTTGCGCGGGCTCTCCACCAGGTCGACGTAGTCCATGACGAAGATCCGGCCGTTCCTGACCGCGGCGACGTCGGCCAGCGGCGGGAAGGACGTCAGGAACTTCCGCTTCTCCTCGGCCTTCGGCGTCGCGTAGTCGTTGATCACGATCACCTCGGGGTCGCGCCGCACCACGCTCTCCCAGCCGGCCGTGACCCAGCTGTCGGCGAGGTCGCCCATGATGTTGGTCCCGCCCGCCTTGGCGATGATCTCGTTGGCGGCGGCGAACTTCCCGGCGGTGTACGGCTTGTCCTGCCCGCTGTCGTACAGGAAGACGGAGGGGCGGCGCTCGGGCTGCGGCACGGCGGCGATCCGCGCCTTGAAGTCCGCGATCAGCTGGTCGGAGCGGTCCTTGACGTCGAAGATCTCGCCGAGGTTGGCCAGGTCGGTGTAGAGCGCCTCCAGCGGGTCCATCACGCCGCGCTCGGTGCCCTTGCCGCTGCGGCAGGACTCGCTGAGCACGTACGAGTCGACGCCGAGCGCCCTGAAGGCCTGCGGGGTGACGCCGCTGCCCTCGTCGAAGCCGTAGTGCCAGCCGGCGAAGACCAGGTCGGCCTTGGCGTCCAGCGCGATCTCCTTGGTGAGGATCTTCTTGGAGAGCCAGGTGGTCTGCTGGTAGCCGTCCTTCCAGGCGACCTGGTCGATCTTCCCCTTGTCGTCGGGCATCACGTAGCCGGCCATCCGGTCGGCGAGGCCGAGCGAGAGCATCAGTTCGGTGATGTTGACGTCGTTGGTCACCACCCGGGCGGGCTTCTGCGCGAAGGTGAGCTTCTCCCCGCAGTTGTCCACCGTCACGGGGTAGTGGGCGGAGGCGGTGGCGGCCTCCTTCGGGGCGATCTCGGCGCCGCAGCCGACGAGTCCGAGGGCGAGCAGGGCGGTGGCGGCAACGGCCTTGGTGCGCACGGGAGTTCCTTGGGGGTCAGGGGAGGCGGTCGAAGAGCAGCTGGAGGGCGCCGGTCTCCGGGTGGCGCACCGGGGTGCCCCGGACGCCGAACACCTCGGCCAGCAGGGCGGGTCGGAGCACCTCGTCGGGCGGCCCGGAGGCGACGATCCGGCCGTCCCGCAGCACGTACAGCAGGTCGCAGTGGCCCGCCGCCAGGTTGAGGTCGTGCAGCGCGGTGAGCACCGTCGGACCGGCCTCGCGGGCGAGCGCCAGCACCTCCAACTGGTGCGCGATGTCGAGGTGGTTGGTGGGTTCGTCGAGCACCAGCAGGCGCGGTTCCTGGACCAGCGCGCGGGCGAACAGCACCCGCTGCTTCTCGCCCCCGGACAGGCTCAGGAAGCCCCGCTCGGCGAGGTGCCCGGCCCGGACCTTGCGCAGCGCCTCGGCGCAGCGCCGCTCGTCCCCGTCGACTTGGGCGCCGAAGCCGCGGCGGTGCGGCAGCCGGCCCATGGCGACCACCTCGGCGACGGTGAAGTCGAACTCGGCGGAGTGCTCCTGGGTCAGCGCGGCCACCCGGCGGGCGCTCTCGCGGGCGGTGAGGGCGTGCAGGTCGTCGCCGGCCAGCCGGACCACGCCGCCGGCCGGCTTCAGCACCCGGTAGACGCAGCGCAGCAGGGTCGACTTGCCGCTGCCGTTGGGGCCGATCAGGCCGACCACCTGCCCGGCGGCGGCCGCCAGGCTCACCTCGTGGACCAGCCGGGTGCCGGCCAGCTCCACCGAGACGCCGTCGACGGCGAGGTCCTGGGCGTGCACCGGGCTCGGGTCGGTCGTCGCGGTCACCGGGCACCTCCGAAGGCCTGGCCACGGCGGCGCATCATCACCAGGAAGGCGGGCACGCCGAGCACCGCGGTGAACACCCCGACGGGCAGTTCGGCGGGCGCCAGCAGGGTGCGCGAGGCGATGTCCACCCAGACCAGCAGCAGCGCCCCGGCGAGCGGCGCGACCACCAGCACCCGGCGGTGCCCGGCGCCGACCAGCATCCGCGCCAGATGCGGCATCAGCAGCCCGACGAAGCCGATCGCCCCGCTGACCGCGACCACGGTGCCGGTGACGGCGGCGGTCACCACGAACAGCTCGCGGCGCAGCCGGTCCGGGTCCACGCCGAGCGAGGCGGAGGTCTCGTCGCCCATCGCGAGCGCGTCCAGCCGCCCGGCGGTGCAGGCCAGGTAGGCGAGCCCGGCCAGCACGGTGACGGCGGCGATCGGCACCTTGCCCCAGGTGGCGCCGCCGAGGCTGCCGAGCAGCCACATCATGACGTCCCGGGCGGCCTCGCCGCGGTCGGCGGCGAAGACCATCAGGGTGGTGGCGGCGGAGAAGCCGTAGGACAGCGCGGTGCCGGTGAGCACCAGCCGCAGCGGGGTGAGCCCGTACGCGGTGCGGGCCGCGACGTAGACCAGGGTCATGGCGGCCAGCGCGGAGCCGAAGGCGGAGGCGGAGATCGCCCACACCCCGAGCGAGGCGAAGGCGCCGAACAGCATCACGGCGTTGGCGCCGACGGCCGCGCCGGAGGAGATGCCGAGCACGAAGGGGTCCGCCAGCGCGTTGCGCACCAGGGCCTGGACGGCGACCCCGCAGGCGGCCAGCCCGGCGCCGACCACGGCGGCCAGCACGGTGCGCGGCAGCCGGATCTCCCAGACGATCGCGTACGCGGCCGCCTCGTCCGCGTCCAGCCGGCCGCCCGTCAGCCCGGCGCCCAGGAGCCGCAGCACCCGGGGCAGGCCGAGCCCGGAGGAGCCGAGGGCGACCCCGCAGACCAGGGAGAGCAGCAGGGCGGCGGCGAGTCCGGCGGCGAGCGGGACGACGGGTATTCGGCGAGCGGGCGGGCCGACTGCACGGTTGACGGGTGCGCGGTTCACGGGTGCGCCTTGCCTCGGGCCGGGAGCGCGCCGGGGCGGGCGCGGGCCGGGGGCGTGCCGGGGCGCCGTTCCCCTCGCAGTCCGCGGCGAGTTGTCGGGAGGTCGGCGGCCGAGGGCGATCGGGCTGGCGCGGCCGTACGGGCGGGTACGGGCCGTGCTCACCGTTGCGGGTCAGCGCCGGATTCGCACCGGACTTCCCCCTCGGACGCCCTGGCAGCATAACAGCCACTCAGGGCAGGCAACCCTTACCGGGCCGGGTCGGACGTGAACGCACGACCGCCCCCCACACGCAGCGGGAACTTCTGCGGGGACCGCCCCCCACACGC
>NZ_JBHVEU010000311.1:0-10568 GCF_042802075.1 Kitasatospora sp. NPDC057518 | reverse complement strand
CCCACCCCACTGTCACCCGGCGGTCGCCGGCGCCCGTGCGCCCGACGGCGGCCTCCCGGCGGCCCCGGGGAGGCGGCCGTCGTGCGGTGCTACCGGATCAGACCCGGTCGGCCGCGATCAGCACGTACTGGAAGGAGCCGTCCTTGTAGGACTCGATGAACGCCTCCTCGATGCCGGTCACCAGCGAGGTGGTGTTCCGCAGCTCCCAGTAGGGCAGGGTGTCCGGCGTCAGGTCGATGACGGCCTGCGGCACCAGGCGGTTGTCGGCCATCGCCCGCAGGTACTCGCGGCGGGAGTGGATGTTGCACTCGAAGTGGGCGTTGATCTGCGAGACCCACTTCGAGGGCTGGCCGTAGCGCGGGTTCCAGCAGCCGGTGATGGTCACGTACCGGCCGCCGACGCTCAGCACCCGGGAGTGCTCGGCGAACAGGTCGTGCAGGTCGACGTACATGCTGGACTCGTTGTTCCAGGAGCCCGCGACCGAGCCGGTCTCGATGGGCATGTTCAGCATGTTGGCGACCTGGGAGCGGACGAACCCGCCGATGCCCAGCTCGGCGGCGCGCTTGTTGCCGAAGTCGGCCTGCTGGGTGGAGAGGGTCAGGCCCTCGACCCGGCAGCCGAAGCGCTGGTGGGCCATCACCATCGAACCGCCGCGGCCGCAGCCGGCGTCGACCAGGGTGTGGTCGGCGCGGATGTCGCCGAGGTGGCCGAGCAGCACGTCGGCCTGGGCGGACTCCAGCCGGTGCAGCTCGGCGATCACCTTCTTCTCGCGCTCGGCGTCGGCCGGGTCCCCGATCGCGGCCTGGTCGATGGCGCCGATGCCGTAGTGGTGGTGGTAGAGGCCGTCGACGTCACCCAGGCGGAGGTTGACCGGACGGGCCTCGTGGTCCCAGTAGCGCGCGATGTCGCCCTGGTACGGAGTCGCCGGGCCGGGGATGGTGTTGCCGGGGGTGGTGATGTCGTCGGTCACGGACATGGGTCAGCTCCTAGCGGATGGTCAAGGGGTCGGTCATCAAGGGAAATGCGCTGCCGGCGGGAGGTGGTGCCCCCGGAGGGGCCGGTGTCACCAGAAGTCGGGCAGGGTGTAGCGGTAGGTGTTGGTCTGGTGCCAGTAGTGGTTGCCGTCGACCCACGCGGACACACCGCGCAGGAACCGTACGAGTGTCGGCACCGGGCAGGACACGGCCAGGGCGGCCGCCTCGGCCTCGAAGGCCAGCATCAGCTCGTTGTGGACCTCGACCGCCTTCAGGTAGCCCTCCTTGCGGGAGACGCCCTCGCGCTCGGAGATCACCACCGGCAGGTTCAGGTGCAGTCCGGGGCTGGCCAGCTCCTTCATGTACGAGTACAGGTCGTTGACGATGGTGGTGGCGTTGCCGGCCAGTGCGATCACCCGCTGCATGGCGGGCAGCGCGTGCAGCTCGGCGGGCAGCTCGTAGCCGCCGACGGTGTCCGTGATCGTCGGGCAGGGGCGGAAGTTGTTGAACTGGCGCATGGCCAGGTACTCCCACACCTCCGGGACGTGGTCCGCCTGGTCCCAGGAGGCCTCGGCCAGGTACCCGAGGTGCAGCCGCGCCATGTCGTGCCGGAACCGGTCCGATTGGGAGGGCGTGGCGGCCCGGGTGAAGTACTCCATCGCCGAGTGGTAGGCGCGCCGGGGCGCGTCCGAGCCCAGCGAGGCCTCCCAGCCCGGGTGGTACTCCGACGTGGTGTGCAGCGGGTCCAGCGCGGTGTGCGCGAGCAGCAGGCGGCTGCCCAGGCCGATCGGCGAACCGCCGAGGTCCTCGCAGTAGCAGTCGTCCACCGCGTTCTCGGCCACCATCAGGCGGGCCGCGAGCATCAGGTGGTCGACGCTCGGCGCGTCCGGGTGGCAGGCCACCATGTAGCGCCCGGTGGAGAAGCCGTTGAAGTCCTTCTCCCACTCCGGCGGGTAGAGCTCGATCTCCTCCATCGCCCAGGCCTTGAGCTTCGCGCTCAGCGCCTCCACCCGCACCGGGTCGGGCTCGGCGATCGGGTGGTGGTAGAGGCCGGGGATCGGGTCGCCGCTCCGGGGCTTGCCGCCGCTCGGCGCCTCGGCGGCCGACCCGGCGGCGGCCGGGGTCGGGGTCGCGGCGGTCGGGACGGGCAGGACGTGGGCGGACGGCACCCGGAACCCGGGCGTCGCCGCCGCGGTCTCGGTCACCGTCATGGCCTCGGTCACGGTCGCGGTCGCCTCGGGCGCCGGGACCACCTCGACCGGGACCTCGGGCGTCGGAGCCTGGGGCGCCGAGACCTCGTCCGCCGGGGCCTGCGGCCTGAACTGCAGCCCGGAGGTGCCCAGTCCGCTGGGCCCGCGCAGGATCCGTTCGATCGCGGGGGAGCTCATGGGCCCACCACCGGGGCGGTGACGGGCCCGGATGGTGTGTCCGGCCTGGCGCACAGGGGCATGGAGCCTCCTCTGAAGGGGGTCGCACAATATGACGGGTCGTCATCCCACCCGCCTCGAACGGGATCTCCGGTCTCCGGCCCCGTCTCGCTCGGTTCACCACCGTAGGCGCGAAGGCGCGTTCCGCATCGCACCAGACGATCTTCATCACCCGATAGGGTGAACGTTCCCCATGCGGGTGTTTGGGCGCGCCCCCGTCGTGCATCACCCCGCCCCGCACCTGGGCACTCCTGTCACGAACCCGCCCGCCGAGCCGCCCGTCCGCGCGTCAACTTGCCGCCACTCGCGCGTGTCCCGCTCCCGCCGGCCGCGTCGTCCCGCTCGTGGCGCGGGCTGTTCGAACGCGAAACGAAATCACCCACGGCCGCCCGCCGGGGCCGGTCGATCGCCCCGGGCCGGGCCCGGTGCGCGGCCGGGCGCGTAAGGCGGGACAGAATGGGCACGGCGCCGTCGAGGAGGCGGGGCCAGGAAGGAAGACCAGCGCATGGAGAGCCAGGCCCGCAGCCGCACCGCACTCGTGGAGCAGCTCATGGAGCGCTATCCCGACGTGCCCCGGGAGGCGGTGATCAAGGAGGACCTGCTGCGCGGCGGCATGGCCTTCGACGAGTCCGCGCTGAGCGGCAGCGCGGGCGCCGACGGGGGCGGCGAGGTCAAGCCGAAGTCGTACTTCATCTTCTCCTTCGACCACCGCACGCTGCCCGAGCTGGGCGCGGCCGCGCTCAACCGGCCGCCGGAGGAGGTCGTGCTGACCGGCGGGCCGTACGGGCTGCGCCGCACGGTGGTGTCGGTGCGGGTGAACCCGGACTCGCCGTACCGGGTCGGCGCCGGGGACGACGGCACGCTCGGCCTCTACCTGGACGGTGCGCGGATCGCCGACGTCGGCCTGCCGCCGATGCCGGACTACTACCGGCACACGCTGGCCAACGGGAAGTCGGTGATGGAGGTCGCCCCGACCATCCAGTGGGGCTACCTGATCTACCTCACGGTGTTCCGGGTCTGCCAGTACTTCGGCGCCAAGGAGGAGTGCCAGTACTGCGACATCAACCACAACTGGCGCCAGCACAAGGCGGCCGGCCGCCCGTACACCGGGGTCAAGCCGGTCGAGGAGGTGCTGGAGGCGCTGGCGATCATCGACCGGCACGACACCGCCCGGGCCTCGCAGGCGTACACCCTCACCGGCGGGGCGATCACCTCGCACGTCGGCGGCCGGGACGAGGCCGACTTCTACGGGCAGTACGCCAAGGCCATCGAGGAGCGCTTCCCCGGCCGCTGGATCGGCAAGGTGGTGGCCCAGGCGCTGCCGCGCGAGGACGTCCAGCGCTTCCACGACTACGGCGTGCGGATCTACCACCCCAACTTCGAGGTGTGGGACAAGCGGCTGTTCGAGCTCTACTGCCCGGGCAAGGAGCGCTACGTCGGCCGGGACGAGTGGCACCGCCGGATCCTCGACTCCACCGAGGTGTTCGGCCCGGAGAACGTGATCCCCAACTTCGTCGCGGGCGTGGAGATGGCCGAGCCCTTCGGCTTCACCACGGTGGACGAGGCGATCGCCTCCACCGAGGAGGGCCTGCGCTTCTTCATGTCCCGCGGCGTGGTGCCGCGCTTCACCACCTGGTGCCCCGAGCCCACCACCCCGCTCGGCAAGGCCAACCCGCAGGGCGCGCCGCTGGAGTACCACATCCGACTGCTGCAGACCTACCGGGGCACCCTGGAGGAGTTCGGCCTCTCCTCGCCACCCGGGTACGGCCCGGCGGGCCCCGGCAAGGCCGTGTTCTCGGTGAGCTCCTTCATGGACTCGCTGACCGGCTGAGGACCCGCCCCGGTGGTGCGGGCCGCGACGCCCGCACCACCGGCCGCCGTCAGCCCGCGTGCTGCGGGCGGACGGTGAGGATCTGCTCGGCCCGGCCCAGCGGCCCGCGGACGTCGTGCAGCACGGTGCTGGTGACGCCGTGCCCGGCCGGGCCGAAGCTGACGCTGGTGTCCAGGCCGGTCCAGCCGCCCTCGGGGCGGCGGTGGAAGTGGATCGTCAGGTCGGTGTTGGGGAACATCCACTCGGTGGGGCTCTGCCGCACGGCGATGCCGTTGGCGGTGTCCACCAGCATGACGAAGGAGGCGTGCGGGCCGCTGGGCTCCCCGGCGACCAGCTCGACCGGGGTGGAGAGCCAGGCGGCGGCGCGGCCCGGGGCGCTCTCCCGGCGGCGGACGTCGATCGAGGCGATGTAGCCGCCGCCCCAGACCCCGCGCATCGTCCAGGGCTCGAACTCCTCGGGCGCGGGCAGCGGCTCGTCGTGGGTGCCGGCGACGGCGGTGGTGTCCAGCTCGGCGAGGAACCAGGCGCGGGCCCGGACCACGGCGCGCCCGCCGATCGTCACGGTGGCCTCGACCAGCTCGATGGTGCGGCCGGGGCGGACGGTCTCCACCGTGATCTCGCACTCGTCGAGGGCGATCAGGCCGAGTATGTCGTAGCTGATCCGGGCCAGCGCCAGGCCGTCGGCGGGGCGGCCGGCCCGGTGGCGGTCGATGGCGTGCACGATCAGGCCGCCGAGCGGGCTGAAGTGCTGCTCGTCGGGGTGCCAGGCGCCCTGCGCCTGCACGGTGGGCTTGTAGGTGTGGTCGCCGGTGCGCTGGTAGTAGCTGTCGGGCGCGGCGTTGGGGGTGGTCACGTGCGCTTCTCCTCGGGCCGGATCGCTGGCTGCCGGGCGGGCGCCGCCGGGGTACGACGGCGCCCGACCTCGGCGTTCAGGATCGTAAGGGGCCGAACCGCCCGCGCGGCGTCACGGGTGACGCATCCCACACCCCCGGGGGATCCGGCCGGTCAGTGCGCGGCGAGCGGGTAGTGGTCGGAGAGGTCGGTGTAGGTGTAGCTCTTGCCCCAACTGCTGACCGTCCAGGGCGCGCTGTGCACCCGGACCACCTCGTTGACGTACTGCTGCGGGCGGGCGTGGTCGGCCCGGTAGAGGACGTAGTCGAGGTCCTCCTTGGGCTCGCCCGGGTAGCGGTAGGCGGCGATGGAGTTGTCGACGGTGTCGAAGGAGTTCGGCCAGCCGGTGCGGGCGGAGGCCGGGGCGAGGTTGCCGTTGCTCAGCAGCGCCTGGTACTCGGAGCCGTGCGAGTCGATGTTGAGGTCGCCCGCGACCAGGACCGGCTCGTCGGCCGGGATCCGCTTGGCGTCCAGGAAGGCGCGCATCGCGGTGAGCTGCTTGGCCCGGATGTCCGCGGCCTGGCCGCTCGCGCAGCCGGAGTCGGTGGACTGGAGGTGGGTGCCGACCACGTGGGTGCGGCGGCCGTTGACGTCCAGCACCGCGTACGCGAAGCCCTTGTTGGAGAACCAGTCCGAGCCGCAGGCGTCCTTGAAGACGTACTGCTCCTTGCGCAGGATCGGCCACTTGCTGAGCAGGGTGACGCCGCCGTCCTCGGGGGTGGTGGAGCTGTAGCTGCCGGAGGTGGCGTCCCAGCCGCTGGTGGAGCGGCCGACCACCGGCGTGTGGTACGGGTAGGCGGCCGAGGCCTTGGCGGTGAGCGCGTCGGAGGCCGCGTTGTCGAAGGCCTCCTCCAGCACGACCACGTCGTGGCCCTGGAAGAAGTCCGCCGAGGCGATGGCCTGCGCCCGGTACTGCTGGCCCCAGTTGGGGTAGAGCGAGGTGCTCATCAGGAAGGTGTTGTAGGTCAGCACGTCGAGCGGGGGCGCGGTCGTCGGGGCGGTCTCGGCCGAGGCCGGGGCGGCGCCGAGCACGGCGAGGACGGTGGCGGCGGCACCGGCGGCGAGGGTGCGGCGGACGGACGACAGGGGCATCGGGCCTCCAGGAGGGCATCGCGGGTGTTGTCGTGGACCCGTCGGGTCAAGGGATGTTGTGTATCCAACTCGGCTCCCCGCACGGCCCGCAAGACAGCGGGCGAGCATGTGATGAACTCGTCGGTAACACCCGCGTCGAGGGCCTGACGGGTGGTCACCGCCCCGCCCCTCCGTACCGCGTGCCGGGAGCGGCGGTCAGACTGTCCCCAGCACCACGGATGAACGGACGGGGGAAGGCATGGCCCGCAGGAAGAAGCAGAAGAGGCCGCTCGCGGAGGGGGTGGTCCGGCCGCCGAAGCGGGTCCGCAGGCGCCCGGAGCCGCAGCTGTCGCCGAAGGCGGTCCGCCGGACGGCCTGGCTGGTCGGGGTGCCCACCCCGGTGCTGATGGTCGGCCTGGCCGCGCTCGGCAGCAACCCGGACTACGAACTCCCCTGCGGCATCCTGGCGTTCGTGGTGCTCTCGGCGGGCGTCATCGGGCTCGGCTTCGTCCGGCCCCGCGGCCTGGTCATCTGGCCGGCCGTCCTGTTCGGCGTGCTGCTGCTGGCGCTGCCGGCGGGGAGCATCCGGGCGCAGATCCTCGCCGACCGCGGGGTGGAGACCGCGGTGGTGGTCACCGCGGCCCACAGCGCCAAGGACAGGAACGGCACCGTCAGCTGGACCTGCGACCTCCGCCGCGCCGACGGCCGGCCGCTGCCGCACGGCCGGGTCGGCGGCTTCGGCTGCTCGGCGTACGCCGTCGGCGACACCGAGAACGTCCTGGTCGACCCGGCGGGCTGGGCCCCGCCGGTCTCCCTGGACGAGGACCTCCCGTTCCGCCGCGGCGGCGTCTACGTCACCGCGGCGCTGGCCGTCCTGTGGGGCCTGCTCACCCTGGTCGCGGCGCGCCGCACCCTGCGGGATCCGGGCGCCGCGGCCGGTCAGCGGGGCGGCAGGTAGCGCACCAGGACGTCGGAGCCGGTGCCGTTCAGGGCGCCGAACAGCAGGGTGGTGCCGAACGCGTCCACGGCGGGCGCGAAGGACGGGCCGACGCCCTCGGCGACCCGCTCGACCAGGCCGGTCCGCAGGTCCCGCCGGAAGAGGTCCGGGGCGCCGTTGGTGTCGCCGGGCACCAGGCCGGCGTCGTCCGAGACGAAGTGGACCCAGCGGTCGTCCGCCGTCATGACGCCCGGCTGGGTACCGGCGGGGGCCACCTCGGTGACCGCCCCGGTGCGCAGGTCGCGGGCGAGGAGCGCGACGCGGGTGGCGCCCTGGTCGGGCTCGAACACCCGGAACAGCGCGAACCGGCCGTCGGGGCTCAGCCGGCTCTGCCGCACGGCGTCGCGCAGGGTGCCGCTCGCGTCGACGCTCGCGCCCTCGATCCGGCCGGTGCGGGTGTCGTAGACGTAGAGCGGGAAGAGCTGGCGGGCGGGCGGCGGCTTCAGGGCGGGCCGGGCGGTCGGGCCGGTCGCGGCGGCCGGCAGCAGGTTGGCCGCCTTCGACCGGAACGCGACGGTCCGGCCGTCCGCGCTGAGCGAGGGCTCCACCGAGCCGCCGTCGGCGGGGGCGCCGCCCTGCCCGGTGCTGACCAGCCGGGTGCCGCCGGTCCGGCGGTCCGTCAGGTAGACGTTGGCGGTGCCGGCCCCCGCCCCGGGGGCGAGGTCGGCGCGGTCCGAGGAGTAGGCGACGAAGCGGCCGTCGGCGCTGATCGCGGGGCTGACGGAGTTTCCGGCGCCGGTGCCGGCGGTGACCAGCTCGGTGCGGCCGGTCAGGCGGTCGCGGACGTAGACGTCGGTGCGGCCGCTGCCGTTCCCGGGGACGGCGTTGGCGGCGTCGCTGCTGAAGGCGACGTAGCGGCCGTCGGCACTGATCGCCGCCTGGCTGGTGGAGCCGTCCAGCTGGGCGCCGTCGTCGGCGAGGCTGACCCGCTCGGTGTGCCGCGTCCACAGGTCGCGGACGAAGACGTCGTAGAGGCGGTTGGTGTCCCCGGGCACCAGGTTCGAGGCCAGCGAGGTGAACAGGGCGTACCGGCCGTCGGCGCTCAGCCCGAGCGGCTCGGACCAGTCGTCGGCGGGCGCGCCGTCGGGGCTCACATTCACCCGGACCGGGTCACCGCTCGCGGACGCGGACGCGGATGCGGATGTGAGCGTGAGCGTGGCCGCGGGCTCGGGCCGCGCGTGGGCCGCCGGTGCCGCGGTGCCCGCCAGCAGCGCGGCCGCCAGGACACAGACCACCCGGAGCGTCGTCGTCTTCATGGGCTCCCCTCCCCTTGGATTCCTCGTGGATTCCCCCGCACTCCCCCGTCCCCCCAGGAGGAAGCCAACCCTCCGGTCGTGGCCACGGTCAACCCGACCACGCCCGAGACGGGTACGATCTCGCCAACTCCCCTCCACATCGGGCGTGTTCCCGCTCTTCCTTGCCGGTTCGGCAAAAACCCCTTGGCCGCGCGCGGCCACCGGTGCGAGGGTCCGGGAATGACCGTTGACGAACCCTTTGCCCTGCCGACGGCCCTGCCCGGCGGCCTGCTCCTGCGCGAGTCCCGGCTGGAGGACGAGGAGCGGATCGGCGCGCTGCTCACGGAGCGCGGCGACCCGGGGGACGCGCTCGACCACCGCCTGGTGGTCGAGGACCCGGACGCCGGCCGGTCGGCCAGCGCCGTGGTGGTCGACGGCGACCGGGTCGTCTCCACCGCCACCCTGCTCGACGAGGAGCTGCGCCTCGGCGGTGTCCGACTGCCCGCCGGGCAGGTCGACATGGTCGCCACCGACGGGGAGTACGAGGGCCGCGGCCTGGTCCGGGCCCTGCTGCGGTGGGCGCACGCACGCTCCGCCGCGCGCGGGCACGTGGTCCAGGTGATGATCGGAATCCCGTACTTCTACCGGCTGTTCGGCTACGAGTACGCGATCGACATCCCGGTCTCGCGGCCGCTGCTCACCGCCCCGCCCAGCACCGGCGCCGGGGACGCCCCCGCGCTGCGCACCGCCCGAGCGGCGGACCTGCCCGCGTTGGCCGCGCTCCAGGAGCAGGCGCAGCGCGGCTTCGACCTCGCGATGGGCCACGCCCCCGCCCGCTGGCGCTGGCTGCTGGCGCACGAGGCGAGCACGCTGCGGGTGGTCGAGCGCGCGGGCGAGGTGGTGGCGGTGGGCCGCACCACCCCGGTGGACGACGGCGAGTTCCACCTGGTCGAGGCGGCCGCCGCGGACGAGCGGGCGGCGCGCGAACTGCTGGCCGGCGTGGCGGCGTTGGCGCCCGAGGCACGGCTCCAGGTGGTGCACCGGCCCGGCACCCTGCCGGCCACCGTCTGGCACGGGCTGCTGGACGACACCCCGCGCCCCGAGGCGGAGCAGTACTACGTCCGCATCCCCGATCCGGCCGTGCTGCTCGACCGGCTGCGCCCCCTGTTCCGCCAACGCCTCGCCGCCGCCGGCCTGGACCGCGCCGACGGCGAACTGCTGCTCTCCACCTACCGCGCGCACTACCGGATCCCGCTCGGCGAGCAGGAGCCGGGCGCGGTGGTCACGGGCGGCACGATGCAGGGCACGGGCCCGGGCGGCGGCGTGGGCGTGGCGCCGGACGCGCTGGCGGCGCTGCTCTTCGGGCCGTACGGGCTGGAGGGGTTGAGCCGCATCCGGCCGGACGTGTACGGGCGTGGGGACGAGGAGCTGCACCGGGCGCTGTTCCCGCCGCTGACGTCCGATCTGCTGACGTACTACCTGCCGTGACGTCCCGTCCGCCGGGCCCCGTCACGGGAGCCCCGCCCTGTCGGGGCCCGGGGGCCAGGGCGTAGGGTGCGCCCTGTGAACGAACTGATCTTCCGGGGGAAAGACAAGTTCCGCCCGTCCTGGTCCGATTTCGGCCTGCTCGCGATCATCCTCGCGGCCCAACTGGTCATCGGCTACAAGAGGCTCGGCCTCGTCCCGACGCTCCTGATCGTCGCCGGGACCCTCGTGATCGCCGTCCCGAGCCGCTACGCCACCATGCGGTGCTGGAGCCGGGTCGGCGCCGACGGGATCACCCTCTGCTGGGGGCTCGGCCGTGGCCGCACCTACTCCTGGCAGCAGATCGCCTGGATCGACGTGCGGGAGACCAAGGGCTTCGGCATGAGCGAGGGCACGCGCGCGGCCCGGATCCACACCGTCGACGGCCGGCGCCGCTCGCTTCCGGCCCTCCAGAGCAGCACCTTCTACCCGTCGGCCGACTTCGACACGGACTTCCGCCGGGTCGTCAACTGGTGGGAGCTCAGCACCGAGCCGGGCGAGCGCGTCCGGCCGGGCGCCCAGGTGCGGGACCGGCTGACGCCGGTGAAGGTCGGACTCCTGGCCTCCGTCCTCCTCGGCGCCGTCATCCTCGTCGACGTCCTGCGGTAACCACCGGAA
>NZ_JBHVEU010000310.1:0-10585 GCF_042802075.1 Kitasatospora sp. NPDC057518 | reverse complement strand
GTCCCAGCCCCGGTCGGCGGGCAGGCCGGTGACGGCGTCGCCGCCGGCGGCGACGAAGCGCCAGAGGTCCTCGCCGGAGTCGAGGCCGCCGGGGAAGCGGCAGCCGACGGCGACGATCGCGATCGGGTCGTCCTCGGTCCCGGCGGCCTGTGCCGCGGGGGTGGCGGGGGCGGCGGGGGCCGGTTCCTCGCCGACGAGTTCGGTCGCGAGGTGGGCGGCGAGGGCCTTGGGCGTCGGGTAGTTGAACACCAGGGTGGCGGGCAGGCGCAGGCCGGTGGCGGTACCGAGGGCGTTGCGGAGTTCGACGGCGGTGAGCGAGTCGATGCCGAGTTCCTTGAACGCCTTGTCGACGTCCAGTGCCGCGGCCGAGCCGTGGCCGAGGACGGCGGCGGCGGTGTCGCGGACGAGGGCGGTCAGCAGTCCGTCGCGGTCGGCGGCGGAGAGTCCGGCGAGCCGCCGGGCGAGGGTGCCGGCGCCGTCCGCGGCGGTGCGGGCGGCGGCCCGGCGCAGGGCGCGGGGTGCGCGGGCGGCGGGTGCCAGGTCGCGCAGCAGCGGCGGGAGGTCCTCGGTGCGGACGCCGGTGACGTCGAGCCTGATCGGCACCACGGCCGCGGGCTCGCCGGTGAGTGCGGCGTCCAGGAGGGCGAGGCCCTGGTCGGCGGAGAGGGGGCGGGTGCCGACCCGGGCCATCCGGGCGAGGTCGGTGTCGCTGAGCCGGCCGCCCATGCCGGCGGCCTCGGCCCACAGGCCCCAGGCGAGCGACACGGCGGGCAGTCCGAGCGAGCGCCGGTGGGCGGCCAGGCCGTCGAGGAAGGCGTTTCCGGCCGCGTAGTTGCCTTGGCCGGAGCCGCCGAGGACGCCGGAGGCGGAGGAGTAGAGCGCGAAGGCGGCCAGGTCGAGGCCGGCGGTGAGCTCGTGCAGGTGCCAGGCGGCGTCGACCTTCGGGCGCAGCACGCTGTGCCACTTGGCGGCGTCCAGGGCTTCGATGACGCCGTCGTCGACGATCCCGGCGACGTGGACGACGCCGGTCAGCCGGTCGGCGAGGGTGTCGACGACGGCGGCCAGCGCGGTGCGGTCGGCGGTGTCGACGGCCTCGGCGCGGACCAGGGTGCCGTGCGCGGCGAGTTCTTCGAGCAGGTCGGCGGGTACGGCGGAGCGGGAGAGGAGCACGAGTTCCGCGACGCGGTGGACCGCCGCGAGGTGACGGGCCACCAGGCGGCCCAGGCCGCCGTTGGCGCCGGTGACCAGGACGGTGCCGCCGGCCAGCGGGGACGGCGCGTCCGGCGCGGGGGCGGGCGGGGCGGCCGGGCGGCGCAGGCGGGCGACCAGCCGTCGCCCGTCGCGCAGCGCCAGCTGCGGTTCGTCGTCCGGTGCGGCGGCCACCGCCCGGGCGGCGTCGGCCGGGTCGTCGGCCTCGACGAGGACGAAGCGGCCGGGGTTCTCCGACTGGGCGGTGCGCACCAGGCCCCGGACGGGTTCCTGGACGAGTTCGCCGCGCCGGGTGACGACGACGAGCCGGGAGTCGGCCGTCCGGTCGTCGGCCAGCCAGGCCTGGAGCGCCCGCAGGACGTCGTGGCCGACGGCGTGGGCGCGCTCGGGCACGGTGTCGGAGGGGGCGCCCACACCGGCGGGCAGGACCACGAGGGGCGGCAGGGCGCCGTCCTCGGGCAGGTCGCTGTGGAGGGTCCAGTCCGCGGGCCCGTCGGCGGGCACGTCGGCGGGCACGTCGGCGGCCTCGGGTGCGGGGACCCAGTCGACCTCGAACAGGGCCGCGTCGTCCGCCGGACCGGCGGTGAGGCCGCTCGGGTCCACCGGCCGCACGGTGAGGGCCTCGACGTCCACGACGGGGGCGCCGGTGTCGTCGGCGGCCCGGATGGTGAGGGTGTCGGGGCCGGCGGGGGTGACGACCACGCGCAGCGCCTCGGCGCCGGTGGCGTGCAGGCGCACGCCGGCCCAGGAGAAGGCGAGCCTGGGCACGTCGGCGCCGGGGAGGAGGCCGGCCTCGCCGAGCGGGTGGAGGGCGGCGTCCAGCAGGGCGGGGTGCAGGCCGTAGGCGGCGGTGTCGGTGGTGGTGTCGGGGAGGCGGAGCTGGGCGTAGAGGCGGCCGTCGGCGAGCCAGGCGGCCTCGACGGCGTGGAACGCGGGGCCGTAGGCGACGGTGAGCCGGTCGTAGAGGCCGTCGGTGTCGAGCGGGCGGGCTCCGGCGGGCGGCCAGACCGTCAGGTCGTCGGCGGTGGCGGGCTCCGGGCCCTCGGGGGCGAGCGTTCCGGTGGCGTTGGCGTGCCACGGCAGGCCGGGGCCGGTGCGGGTGAGCAGCCGGACGGCGCGGCGACCGTCCTCGGCCTCGCCGACGTGGACCTGAAGGTCGAGGCCGCCGCCGTCCGGGACGACGAGCGGGGCGGAGACGGTCAGTTCCTCGACCGTGGGCGCGCCGAGCCGGTGGCCGACGTGGGCGAGGGCGTCGAGCAGCGCGGTGCCGGGCAGCAGCGTCGCGCCGCCGACCCGGTGGTCGGCCAGCCAGGGCAGGGTGCGTTCGGTGATCCGGCCGGTGAAGACGGCGCCTTCCTCGGTGCCGAGCAGCAGTTCGGTCTCCAGCAGCGGGTGGCCGGCCTTGTCCAGGCCGACGGCGGCGAGGTCGCCGGCGGCGCGGCCCGGCCGGAGCCAGTAGCGCTGGTGCTGGAAGGGGTAGGTGGGCAGTTCGGAGGGGCGGACGGTGCCGGCCCCGGCGTGGGCCGTGGACCAGTCCACGGGCACGCCGCGGACGTGGAGTTCGGCGGCGGCGAGCAGGACTCGGTCCCAGCCGCCGTCCTCGCGCCGCAGCGTGCCGGTGACGACGGTCGGCGCCTGGACGGCCTCCTCCAGGGCCTCGACGACCGCGTGGGCGAGCACGGGGTGCGCGCTGACCTCGACGAACGCCCGGAAACCGTCACCCGCCAGGGTCTCGACGGCCTCGGCGAAGCGGACCGTCTGCCGCAGGTTGCGATACCAGTACCCCGCGTCCAGCTCCGGACCCTCCAGCCAGCGGCCCTCGACCGTCGACAGGAACGGGACGACGGCCGGCTGCGGCTTCACCGCGCCGAGCAGCTCGGCGAGTTCGGCCTCGATGGACTCGACGTGGGCGGTGTGGGAGGCGTAGTCGACGGGGATCCGGCGCACCCGGGCGCCGCGCTCCTCGAAGGCGGCCACCACGGTGTCGAGGCCGGCCGGGTCACCGGCGACGACGACCGAGGAGGGGCCGTTCACGGCCGCGACCTCGACCCCGGCGGGGAGCCGGTCGGCCACCTCGGCGAGCGGCAGCCCGATCGACACCATGCCGCCGCGTCCGGCCAGACCGCGGGCGATGGCCTGCGACCGCAGCGCCACCACCGCCGCCGCGTCCTCCAGCGAGAGGATGCCCGCGACGTGCGCCGCCGCGATCTCCCCCTGCGAGTGGCCGACCACCGCGTCCGGCACCACACCCAGCGAGGACCACAGCCGCGCCAAACCGACGTTCACCGCGAACGACACCGGCTGCACCACATCCACCCGCTCCAGCGAAGCGGCACCCGGCACCTGGTTCACCACATCCAGCAACGACCAGTCGACATAGGGCTTCAGCGCCTCCGCGGCCTCCTCCAGAGCCCGCGCGAACACCGCGGACTCGGCGAGCAGCCGACGGCCCATCCCGGCCCACTGGGAACCCTGACCCGGGAAGACGAACACCGACCGACCACTCACCTCCGCCCGACCGGACACCAGCCCGGCCGCGGCCTCTCCCCCGGCCAGGGCCCGCAGCCCGCTCAGCGCCCGCGCCCGGTCGGCGGCGACCACGACGGCCCGCCGTTCCAGCGCGGCCCGGGAGCCGGCGAGCGCGCGGGCGACGGCCGGCGCCTCGGCGACGGGCCTGGCCTCGGTGAACCCGGCGATCCGTTCGGCCTGGTCGCGCAGGGCCTCGGGGGAACGGGCGGAGAGCAGCCAGGGCACCGGGGTGCCGGAGCCGGCGTCGGGTTCGCCGTCGAGTCCGGCGGGCACCGCCCGGTGCGCCGGCTCCTGGGCGGGGGCCTGCTCCAGGACGACGTGGGCGTTGGTGCCGCTGACGCCGAACGAGGAGACGGCGGCCCGGCGCGGCCGGTCGACCTCGGGCCAGGCCCGTTCCTCGGTGAGCAGGGCGACCGCGCCGGACTCCCAGTCCACCTTGGTGCTGGGCTCGTCGATGTGCAGGCTCTTCGGCAGCACGCCGTGGCGCAGCGCCTCCACCATCTTGATCACGCCGGCGACACCGGCGGCGGCCTGGGCGTGGCCGATGTTGGACTTCAACGACCCCAGCCAGAGCGGCTGTTCGGCCGGACGGCCCTGCCCGTAGGTGGCCAGCACCGCCTGCGCCTCGATCGGGTCGCCCAGCGAGGTCCCCGTCCCGTGGCCCTCGACGGCGTCGACGTCCGCCGCCGTCAGCCCGGCGTTGGCGAGGGCGGCGAGGATCACCCGCTCCTGCGAGGGACCGTTCGGGGCGGTGAGGCCGTTGGACGCACCGTCCTGGTTGACGGCCGAACCCCGGACGACCGCCAGCACCTCGTGCCCCAGCCGCCGGGCGTCCGACAGCCGCTCCAGCAGCACCAGGCCCACGCCCTCGGCCCAGGCGGTGCCGTCGGCGCCGTCCGCGTAGGCCCGGGCCCGGCCGTCGGCGGAGAGCGCGCGCTGGCGGGAGAACTCGACGAAGGAGGTGGGCCGGGCCATGATCGCGGCGCCGCCGGCCAGGGCGAGCGTGCACTCGCCGTCGCGCAGCGCCTGGGCGGCCAGGTGCAGGGCCACCAGGGAGGAGGAGCAGGCGGTGTCCACCGTCACCGACGGGCCTTCGAGGCCGAGGGTGTAGGAGATGCGGCCGGAGGCGACCGAGCCGGCGTTGCCGGTGCCCAGGTAGCCCTCCAGGCCGTCCGGGACCTCGGCGAGGTCGGTGGCGTAGTCGTGGTACATCAGGCCCGCGTAGACGCCGACCGGCTGCCCCTTGAGCGAGGTCGGGTCGATGCCCGCGCGCTCCAGCAGTTCCCAGGAGGTCTCCAGCAGCAGCCGCTGCTGCGGGTCCGTCGCGAGCGCCTCGCGCGGGGAGATCCCGAAGAAGGCGGCGTCGAACTCGCCCGCGTCGTGCAGGAATCCGCCGTGGCGGGCGTAGGAGGTGCCGGGGACGGCCGGGTCCGGGTCGTAGAGGGCGTCGAGGTCCCAGCCGCGGTCGGCGGGGAAGGGGGTGATCGCGTCGGTGCCCTCGGCGACCAGCCGCCACAGGTCGGCCGGGGAGGCGACGCCGCCGGGCAGCCGGCAGGCGGCGCCGACGATGACGACGGGGTCCTCGGCGGGCGGCACGGTGCGCGGTACGGGCGCGGGCCGGGCGGCGGTGGCCGGACGGCCGGTCAGCGCGTTCACCAGGAAGGCCGCGACGGCGGTCGGGTTGGGGTGGTCGAAGGCGAGGGTGGCGGGCAGCCGCAGGCCGGTGGCGGCGGTGAGGCGGCCGCGCAGTTCGACGGCGGTGGCGGAGGTGAAACCGAGGTCCTTGAACGGGCCGTCGGGGCGGATCGGGTCGGGGCCGTCGCCGGCCAGCCCGGCGGTCTCCGCGAGGACGAGGTCGAGCAGCTCGCGCTGCCGGTCGGCGGCCGGGCGGCCGGCCAGGCGGCGGCGCAGCGCGGCGGCGGTCGCGGTGTCCGGGGCGCTCGGGCCGGCCGGGGTGTCGATGAGGTCGCGCAGCAGGGCCGGGACGTCCTGCGGGGCGAGGGCGTCCAGCCCTTCGGGGTCGAGCCGGAGCAGCAGCAGGGAGGTGTGGTCGGCCAGGTGGGCGGCGTCGAAGGCGGCGGCGCTCTCCTGGGCGGTGAGCCGGCCGAGGCCGGGCGGCACGGGGCGTCCGTCCCCGTCGGCGGGGCCGGTGATGAGGGCGAGGCCGGGCAGGCCGTGGCGGCTGCGGTGGTGGGCGAGGGCGTCGAGGAACGCCGCGGCGGCGGCCTCCCCGGGGGCGCCGGGGGTGCCGAGCGGTCCGACGGTGGGGGTGTGCACGACGAAGGCGGACAGCTCGGTGCCGGCGGTCAGTTCGTGCAGGTTGACGGCGGCGGCGAGGGCGGCGCCGAGGCCGGGGAAGGCCGCGCCGGGGGTGTGGACGACGGCGTTGAAGCGCGTGCCCGGGCCGGCCAGCCAGTCGGCGAGGGCGTCGCGGTCGGCGAGGTCGAGGGCGCTGAGGGTGGTCTCGGCGCCGGCGGCGGTGAGCCGTCCGGCGAGTTCGGCGGCGGCCCGGTCGGCGGGGCCGTGCGGGCTGGTGAGCAGGACCCGGCGCACGCCGCGTCCGGCCACCAGGTGGTGGGCGACGGCGGCGGCGGCCGGCCCGTCGGCGCCGGTGACCAGGACGGTGCGGCACGGGTCGAAGCGGGCGCCGGGCTCGCCGTGGGCGAGCGCGGCGGACACCCGGGCGGCGCGCGGGCGCAGCGCCACGCCGGAGCGGACGACGAGTTCGGGTTCGCCGGAGGCGACGGCGGTGGCCAGGGCGTCGGCGGCGTTCTCCTCCGCGTCGAGGTCGACCAGCAGGAACCGGCCGGGGTTCGCCACCCGGGCGGCGCGGACCACGCCGCGCAGCGCGGCCTGGACGAGGTCGGTGGCGCCGCCGGGGCCGGCGGCGCCCCGGGTGACGACGACCAGCGCGGTGTCGGCGAGCCGTTCCTCGGCGAGCCAGGCGGTGAGCTGCCCGTCGAGGGCGCGCACGGCGTCCTCGACGTCGGCGGCGAGCGGCCCGGGGGTGCGCAGGCCGGCGCCGACGCCGAGCACGGCGGCATCGGGCAGCGGGCCGGCCGCGGCCAGCGCGGCCGGGTCGGGGTGGGCGGCGGCGCCGAGGGCGTCGGCGAGGCCGAAGGCGTCCGCGCCGAGCACCGCCCAGGTGCCGGCGGCGGAGCGGGCGCCGGGGACGGAGGAGAGCGGCAGCCAGTCGACGCGGAACAGGTGCTCGTAGTGGCTGCCGCCGGCGGCCCGCAGCCTGGCGGGCGCGTCCAGCAGCACGTGCCGGGTGATCTTGCCGGAGGCGGTGCGCGGGATGCGTTCCGTCTCGTACAGCTCCTCGGGGACCTTGAAGTAGGAGAGCCGTTCCCGGCAGGCGGCCAGCAGGGCCTCCGGGTCGAGGCCGCCGGGGCCGGGCACCAGGAAGGCCACCGGCACCTCGCCGAGCACCTCGTGGGGCTTGCCGACGACGGCGACGTCCGCGACGCCGGGCACGCCGCGCAGCACCTCCTCGACCTCGGCCGGGTGGATGTTCTCGCCGCCGCGGATGATGAGTTCCTTGATCCGGCCGGTGATGGTGAAGTAGCCGGAGCCGTCCCGCCGGGCGAGGTCGCCGGTGTGGTACCAACCGCCGCGCAGCGCCTGCTCGGTGGCCTCGGGCTGGTTGTGGTAGCCGAGCATCACGCTCGGGCCGCGCACCCAGACCTCGCCCTCCTCGCCGTCGGCGGCGTCCAGGCCGGTCTCGACGTCGACCAGGCGCACGCCCAGGCCGGGGACGGGCAGGCCGCAGGAGCCCTCGACGCGGGCGCCGGTGGGCCAGTTGACGGTGATCGAGCCGCAGGTCTCGGTGGAGCCGTAGGCGTCGATGAGCGGCGCGCCGAACGCCTCCTCGAAGGAGCGCCGCAGCGCGGCGGTGGTCATGGCGCCGCCGACCAGGCACATCCGCAGGGCCGGCGCGGTGAAGCCGTCCTCCCGGGCGGCGCGCACCAGCTGCTGGTACATGGTGGGCACGCCGGCCAGGAAGGTCGCGGACTCCTCGCGGACGGCCTCCAGGACGTCCCGCGCGGCGAAGCCGTCGAGGATGCGGGCGGTGGCGCCGACGGCGGTGACGCTCAGTACGCAGGCGATGTGGGAGAGGCTGTGGAACAGCGGCAGCGGCCAGACCACCCGGTCCTCGGCGCTCAGGCCGGGTACCGGCACGTAGCAGGCGGCGACCGACCAGAGGCAGTTGCGCTGGGTGGACAGCACGCCCTTGGGCCGGCCGGTGGTGCCGGAGGTGTAGAGCATCCAGGCGGGGTCGTCGAGGCCGAGGTCGTCGCGCGCGGGGGTGGCGGGGTCGGTGCCGGCCAGGGTCTCGAAGGAGAGGGTGCCGGCCGGGACGGGGCCCTCGCCGGTGACGATCACCCGCAGGTCGGCCCGGCCGCGGGCGAGGGCGTCCAGGCCGGCGGCGCGGGCGGCGTCGGTGATGACGACGCGGGCGCCGCTGTCGTCCAGCAGGTGGGTGAGCTCGGCCTCGGTGGCGTGCGGGTTGAGCGGCACGCCGATGGCGCCGGCGCGCAGGATGCCGAAGTAGGCCTCCACCACCTCGACGCTGTTGCCGAGCAGGATCGCGGCCCGGTCGCCGGGCTGGAGGCGCAGGTCGGCGAGGTGGCCGGCGATCCGGCCGGTGCGGGCGTGGAGCTCGCCGTAGGTCACGCCGCGGACGGCGTCGCGGAACGCAGTCTTGTCCGAGCTGTCGCGGGCGTGCTCGGCCAGCAGTTCGGGCAGCGGCCGGATCAGCTCGGTGCGCAACATGCCGTCACTTCCTTGGGTCGGTTCAGGGTCGGTTCAGGGTTGGTTCGGGGTCTGTTCCGGTCGGCCCGGTTCGGGCCTCGGGCGGGGGCATTCGATTTCCGCCCGGCACCGGGGGTGGGCGGCGGCGGAATGGGATGGCATTTCCGGGCCGGAATATCGCGGTACGGGGCCGGCGCAATTGCCGGGCGGCCTTTCCGGGGCGGCCGTACGCGAATTCCCGCCGGTCACAGTCTCGTGCGGCGGGGGCTCCGGGCCGCCCCTATCCGCCCCCCTATACGGGCCCTAATCACGGTGGACGGGGCAGGGGCGGCGGGCGCGGCGGGCGGCTGCGCGGTAGGTGGGAACGGCGCCGCCCCGCCGGGCGTGGGCGCGGCGGGGCGGGGAGGGCGGACCGGCCCGGACCGGCCGGTGGGGCGGCCGGGGGCGGGCTCACGGCCGGTCAGTGAGCCGGGACGGGTTCGGGCAGCAGGGCGAGCAGGTCGTCGGGCCGGCGCAGCACCGCGTCGGGCCGTTCGGCGAGCAGCGCCGCCTCGTCGCTCTCGCCCCACAGCACGGCGATCGCGCCGACCCCGGCGCCCCGGGCGCTCGCCAGGTCGGTGACGGCGTCGCCGACCATGACGGTCCGTTCGGCCGGCACGTCGAGCAGTTCCAGGGCGCGCAGCACGATGTCGGGCGCGGGCTTGGCCCGGGGGACCTCGTCGGAGCCGAGCACGTGGTCGAAGTGGTGCAGCAGGCCGAGCTGGTCGAGCAGCGAGCGGGCCCGGGGGCCGCTCTTGCCGGTGGCCACGGCCAGCCGGATGCCGCGCCGGTTGAGGTCGACGAGCAGCTCCCGCACCCCGGCGTGCACGGTGACCTGGGGGGCGAGCCGGTAGCTCTCCCGGACGAAGGGCTCCTCCAGGGCGAGCGGCAGCCCCATGATCCGCATGATGTCCGGGAAGTAGCGGCCGAGGTGGCGGCAGTACTCCTCGAACGGCGGGTTGCCGTCGCCGACCACCTCCTCGTAGGCGGTGAGGAACGCCCGGCGCATCACGTCGAAGCTGTCGACGATGACGCCGTCGAGGTCGAAGACCACGGCGCGCAGCGGGGAGCGGGCGGCGAGCGCGTGGCCGTCGGGCCCGGTGGTCGGGGCGGTGGCTGCGAGCTGGTCGATCGGCATGGGATCTCCATGGGACGAGGGGCTGCCCGGACGGGTGACCGGGCCTGACGCCCCGGGGCCGAGGGGATGGGCACGGCCTCCGGGGCCGGGGCACGGGGCTGCTCGGGTGGAGCCGCGGCTCGGCGGGGAACGGCGGGGACGGCGGGGACGGCGGTCGGACGCCGACGACGGTCAGACGGCGAGCGCCGCGGCCTCGTCGGCGAGCCGCGGCCGCGGGGCGCGGGCCGCCGCGTAGAGCCGCTCGATGACCGAGATGGTGTGGTGGGCGCGCTTCACGGCCGCGCCGCGCGAGGCCGGGTCGGCGAGCACGGCGGGCAGCTCGTCGAGCTGGCGCACGTACTCGGTGCCGACGTCCTCCCCGGGCAGCGGGACCTCGGTGGTGACGCCGTCGCGGGTCCGGGTGAGGCGCGGGACCCGGCGGTTCGGGCTGAAGCCGAAGGTGCACTCCAGGGTCGCGGAACCGGTGGCGCCCTCCACGGTGATCCGGGTGGTGTCGACGGACTCGTGGGAGGCCCAGCTCGCCCGCACCGCCACCGAGACGCCGGTGTCGGTGAGCAGGAAGCCGCGGGCGGTGTCCTCGACGTCGCCCGCGCCGTCCGGCCCCTCGGTGCCGCGCCAGCCGGCGCCGCGCCTGCCGTCGTTGACGAAGTCGGCGGAGAGCGAGCCGAGCACCGACGGGAACCGGACGTCGCCGCCGAGCACGGCCTGGGCCGTGTCCAGCAGGTGCCAGCCGAGGTCGACCAGGGCGCCGCCGCCGGAGAGCCGCCGGCTGGTGAACCACCCGCCGGCGTCGGGGACACCGCTGGCGCGGACCCAGGCGAGGTCGACGTGCCGGATCGGGCCGAGGTCCGCCGCCAGTTCGGTGAGGGCGGCGACGTCCGGCCGGTAGCGGGCGGCGCTGCCCGCCAGCAGGAC
>NZ_JBHVEU010000309.1:0-10596 GCF_042802075.1 Kitasatospora sp. NPDC057518 | reverse complement strand
GGTACCGGGCCCGGGCGGGCACGGCCCCGGCCCGCAAGGCCCGGGCGGGCCGGCCGTCGGCGGGTTCGACGACCTCACCGACATCGCCTGGTTCACCCCGGCCGGCGAGGAGATGACCAAGCGCAACTGGGGCGCCAGCTACGCCAAGTCGCTGACCGTCTTCCTCAACGGCTACGCGATCTCCGAACCGGACCG
This sequence comes from Kitasatospora sp. NPDC057518, assembly GCF_042802075.1. Taxonomy (NCBI): domain Bacteria; kingdom Bacillati; phylum Actinomycetota; class Actinomycetes; order Kitasatosporales; family Streptomycetaceae; genus Kitasatospora; species Kitasatospora sp. NPDC057518. Next base: position 10,401 of record NZ_JBHVEU010000309.1, on the reverse strand, counting down.
GCGCGGCGGGCGGATCGTCGACGACTCCTTCCTGCTGCTGTTCAACGCCCACTTCGAGCCGCTGGAGTTCACCGTGCCCGCCGACCACGGGCAGGAGTGGCAGGTCGTGGTCGACACCGCCCGGTCCCGGCTGCCCGCCCCGGGGACGGGCGCCCGGGTCAAGGCCGGGGACTCCCTCTGGCTCACCGACCGCTCGCTGATGGTGCTGCAACGGCCCGCGTAGCACGGTGACGGCGGCCCCGGACCGGCTCGTACGGGGGCGCGCGGCGCCGTCGGACGGCCGGGGCGGTCACCTGTTCGGGTCAGCAGCGGGTCTTGGCGGCGGCCTCCCCCGGGTACCTATGGAGCTATGACCCCCGCCGCCGAGCCCGCGCAGCCCCGCCCGGCCGCCGCCGTCCCCTCGTCGTCGTACCGCCTCCAGCTCCAGCCCGGCTTCACCCTTCGCGACGCCACCGCCGCCGTCCCCTACCTGGCCGCCCTCGGCGTCTCCCACCTGCACCTCTCCCCGCTGCTGGAGGCCGTCCCCGGCTCCACCCACGGCTACGACACCGTCGACCACACCAGGATCAGCGAGCAGCTCGGCGGCGAACCGGCGCTGCGCGCGCTGGCCGCCGAGGCGCACCGCCACGGCCTGCGGCTGATCGCCGACGTGGTGCCCAACCACATGGCCGTGCCCGCCCCCGAACGGCTCAACCGGCCGCTGTGGCAGGTGCTGCGCGACGGGCCCGACTCGCCGTACGCGCACTGGTTCGACATCGACTGGACCGCCCAGCCGGGCCCCGCCGACGCCCCCGGGCGCGGACGGGTGCTGCTGCCGCTGCTCGGCGACCGGCTCGGCGCCGTGCTGGACCGGCTCACCGTGGACGGCGACACCCTGCGCTACCACGAGCACGAGCTGCCGCTACGCCCCGGCACCTCCGGGCTCCCGCTGGAGGAGCTGCTCGCCCGCCAGTGGTACCGGCTCGCCTGGTGGCGCCTGGCCCGCACCGAGCTCAACTACCGGCGCTTCTTCACCGTCAACGAGCTGATCGCGCTGCGCGCCGAGGACCCGGAGGTGTTCGCCGCCACCCACGCCGTCCTGCTCGCCCTGCACGCCGACGGCGTCCTGGACGGCTTCCGGATCGACCACCCGGACGGGCTCGCCGACCCGCGCGGCTACCTGCGGCGCCTGGCCGACGCCACCGGCGGGGCGTACGTGGTGGTCGAGAAGATCCTCACCGGCGAGGAGCGGCTGCCCGAGGACTGGCCGGTGGCCGGCACCACCGGCTACGACGCGCTGCGCCGGATCGACGGCGTGCTCCTCGACCACGCGGGCGCCTGCCGGCTGGCCGGGGCGTACGAGTCCTTCCTGCACGGCGGCCCGGTCCGGGACCTCTGCGCGGACCCGCACCCCGCGGTCGCCGAGGCCCGCCGCGGGCGGGCCGACATGACCGGGCCGGACGGCGAACTCGCCGCCGAGGTCGAGCGGCTGGTCCGGATCGCGCTGCGGATCGGCGCCGCCGAGCCCGCGCACGCCGACCACGCGCCGGGGCAGCTGCGCGCGGCGCTCGGCCGGCTGCTCACCGGCTACCCGGCGTACCGGCCGTACGCCCGGCCCGGCGAGGCCGTCCCGGCCGCCTCGGCGCGGCAGCTGCGGGCCGCCCTGGACGACTCCGCCGACCCGACCGACCGGCTGGTGGCCGCGCTCGCGCTCGGGGAGCTGGGCCGCGGCGCCGACAAGGACGAGTTCTGCGCGCGCTTCGCCCAGACCGCCGCCGCGGTGGCCGCCAAGGGCGTCGAGGACACCGCCTTCTACCGCTGGAACGCCCTGCCCGGCCTCAACGAGGTCGGCGGCGAGCCGGCCCGGCCCGGTCTGCACCCGGCGGAGTTCCACGACTGGTGCCGCGCCCAGGAGCGCACCTGGCCGCACGGCATGACGGTGCTCTCCACCCACGACACCAAGCGCAGCGCCGACGCCCGGGCCCGGCTCGCCGTGCTCGCCGAACGGCCGGACGCCTGGGCCGCCGAGGTCGACGCCTGGTCCACCGCCGCGGGCCCCGCCGCGCCCGGCCTCGACCGGGACGCCGACTGGCTGCTCTGGCACACCCTGGTCGCCGCCTGGCCGATCGACCCGGACCGGCTGGCCGCCGCCCTGCTCAAGGCCGTCCGCGAGGCCAAGCTGCACACCTCCTGGACCGCCCCCGACCCCCGCTACGAGCGGGCCCTGGAGCAGCGCGCCCGCTCCGTCCACGGCAACCCCGGACTGCTCCCCCGGGTCGAGGGCGCCGTGCACGCCCTCGCCCCGTACGCCCGCGCCAACACCCTGGCCGCCGCGCTGCTGCACCTCACCGTGCCGGGCGTGCCGGACCTCTACCAGGGCGGCGAGGAGCCGCTGTACACCCTGGTGGACCCGGACAACCGGGGCGTGGTGGACCTCGGCGCGCTGGCCGTGCGGCTCACCGACGCGGCCGCGCCGCGCCCCGGCGACCTCGCCCGGGAGAAGCTGCACCTCACCGCCACCGCGCTGCACCTGCGCCGCTCCCGACCGCTCGGCTCCTACCGCCCGCTGCCCGCCGCCGGCCCGGCCGGCGACCACCTGCTGGCCTTCGCCCGGGGCGCGGACGTGGTCACCGCCGTCACCCGGCTGCCGTACGGACTGGAGCGGGCCGGCGGCTGGCGCGACACCGTGCTGGAGCTGCCGGCGGGCGGGCCGTGGACGGACGAGCTGACCGGGCGGGGCTTCCCGGCGGGCGCGGTGCCGGTCGCGGAGCTGCTGACGGCGCTGCCGGTGGCGCTGCTGACGAGGAGGGGCTGATGCCGGTCTACCAGGTGTGGGCGCCCCGCGCCGCCACCCGGGTACGGGTCGAAGTCGACGGCACGGCACACGAGTTGGCCCGCTGCCCGGACCGGGACGGCTGGTGGTCCGGCGAGGCCCCGGCGGGCGACTACGCCTTCCGGCTGGACGACGGCCCGCCGCTGCCCGACCCGCGCTCGGCCCGGCAGCCGTACGGCCCGGACGGGCCCAGCCGCGCCGTGGACCACGCCGGGTTCCGCTGGTCGCGGACCGGCTGGCACGGCCGGGCACTGCCCGGCGCGGTGCTGTACGAGCTGCACGTGGGCACCTTCACCCCCCGCGGCACCTTCGAGGCCGCCGCCGAACACCTGGACCACCTGGTCGAGTTGGGCGTGGACTTCGTCGAGCTGATGCCGGTCTGCCCGTTCCCCGGCAAGCACGGCTGGGGCTACGACGGGGTCTCGCCCTGGGCCGTCCACGAGCCCTACGGCGGGCCCGAGGGGCTCAAGCGCTTCGTGGACGCCGCCCACCGCAAGGGCCTCGGGGTGGTGCTGGACGTCGTCCACAACCACCTCGGCCCGTCGGGCAACTACCTTCCCGCGTACGGGCCGTACTTCACCGAGCGGCACCACACCCCGTGGGGCGCGGCGGTCAACCTGGACGCGCCCGGCTCGGACGAGGTGCGCGCCTACCTGATCGGCAGTGCGCTGGCCTGGCTGCGCGACTACCGGATCGACGGGCTGCGGCTGGACGCCGTGCACGCCCTCGCGGACGACCGGGCCGTCCACTTCCTGGAGGAACTCTCCACCGAGGTCGGGACGTTGGCGGTCGCCACCAACCGGCCGCTGTTCCTGGTCGCCGAGTCCGACCGCAACAACCCGGCCACCACCACCCCGCGCGAGGCGGGCGGGCAGGGCCTCACCGCCCAGTGGAGCGACGACTTCCACCACGCCCTGCACTGCGCGCTCACCGGCGAATCCCACGGCTACTACCGGGACTTCGCCCGCGAGCCGCTCGCCGCCCTCGCCCGGACGCTCACCCGGGGGTTCTTCCACGACGGCACCTGGTCCTCCTTCCGCGGCCGCACCCACGGGCGCCCGTTCACCCCGCTCGACGCGGGCCACCGGCTGCTCGGCTACCTCCAGACCCACGACCAGGTCGGCAACCGGGCGCTCGGCGACCGCGTCTCGGCCGGCCTCTCCCCCGGCCGGCTCGCCTGCGGCGCGGCCCTGGTGCTCACCTCACCGTTCACCCCGATGCTCTTCATGGGCGAGGAGTGGGGCGCCGCCACCCCCTGGCAGTACTTCACCGACCACACCGACCCGGACCTCGCCGAGGCCGTCCGACAGGGCCGGCGGCGGGAGTTCGCCGAGCACGGCTGGGCCGCCGAGGCCGTCCCCGACCCGCAGGAACCCGCCACCGTACTGCGCTCGGTCCTCGACTGGACCGAGCTCCGGCGCGCCCCGCACAGCGAACTCCTCGCTTGGTACCGGAAGTTGATCCGGCTGCGGCGCGAGCGGCCGGAACTGTCCGACCCCGACCTCGGCGCGGTGCGGGTCACCCACGACGAGGCGGCGGGCCTGCTGGTGGTGCACCGGGGGCCGTACCGGATCGCCGTCAACCTCGGGCCGCGGGAGGCCGCACTGCCGCTGGGGGCCGCCGGGCGCGAGGTGGTCGCGGCCTTCGGGGCGGCGGAACTGGACGGGACGGCGGTACGGGTGGCGGCGGACGCGGTGGCGATCGTGCTGACCTGAGCCGTCGGACCCGACCGGCTCACCCGGCCGGCTACCAGAGGAAGGTGCCGATCCGCTCCCGCAGCGACGGGGCGTCCAGGCCGTAGGCGGCCAGGTGCTCCTCGATCGAGCCGTAGTGCCGGTGCTCCTCGCGCGGCACGCCCAGGCCCAGCACCCGGTGCGGGCGGTCGGCGAGCGCCGCGTGCGCCTCGTTGGCGGAGGTGCCCGCCAGGTACGGCTCGACCAGCACCACGTCCGCCCGGTCGCCCAGCGCCGCGCGCAGCCCGGCGGCGTCGAAGGGGCGCACCGTCGCCGCGTACAGCACGGTGACGTCCAGGCCCCCGGTGGCCGCGAGCACCGCGTCCAGCATCGGCCCAACGGCGAGCACCACGCCGCGCGAGCCCGTCCGGACGGTGGCGAAGCGGCCCGGCTCGACCGGCACCGCGGCCGCGTTCTGGTGCCCCGAGAGCCGCACGTAGACGTTGCGGTCGCCGTCCGCGTAGGCGTGGCGCAGCAGCCGCTCGGCCTCGTCCGGGTGGCCGGGGACGTGGACCGTCCAGTCCGGCAGGGTGTCCAGCAGGGCGACGTCGCCCGGGGACATGTGGGTACGGCCGCCGGCCGGCCAGTCGTACGAGCCCGCCGCGCTCACCAGCACGGCGCCGACGCCCTGGTGGACGAGGTCCAGCTTGACCTGCTCGAAGGGCCGCTCGATCAGGAAGCTGGCGAAGGTGTGGGCGATCGGGCGCATCCCGGTGAGGGCCAGGCCGCCGGCCGCGCCGACCAGCAGCTGCTCGCGGATCCCGACGTTGACGACCCGGTCGGGGTGGCGCTCCTGGGCCGGGGCGAAGGCGGCCGCGGTGATGTCGGCGAGCACCACGGCCAGCCGGGGGTCCTCGTCCAGCAGGCGGGTGGTGACGTCCACGAAGCGGTCGCGCATGGTGTCCATCGGTGAAGTGCCTTTCGTTACGGGGGTGGTCGGTGGTCGGTGGTCGGGTCCGGCGGGGGCGGGCCGCCCGCTCAGGAGTCCTTGGGCTCGACCCGGGCGACCACCACGTGCGGGCGGCCCGGGTGCTCGGCGGTGTAGGCGCGGTGCAGCGCCTCGTGGTCGCGGCCGTCCACCGTCGCGGTCGACCAGCCCTCGGCCGCGAACCGCTGGGCGAGGCCGCCCTGCCAGCCGTGCGTGGCCGAGGAGTTGTCGATCACCACCACGTGCAGCCGGTCCAGTCCGTACGCCCCGGCGAAGGCCACCGCCTCGGCGTTGGAGCCCTCGTCGAACTCCGCGTCGCCGACCAGCACCCACACCGCCGGGTCGGTCAGGCCCTGCGCCCGCAGCCCGAGCGCGGTGCCGACGGCCAGCGGCAGGCCGTGCCCGAGCGAGCCGGAGGCGATCTCCACGCCGGGGACCAGCGTGCGGTCCGGGTGGTGGCCGAGCGGCGAGTCGTAGCCGCCGAAGCTCGGCAGCACCTCCGGGGAGATGAAGCCCTTGGCCGCCAGCACCGCGTAGTAGGCCATCGGGCCGTGGCCCTTGGAGAGCAGGAAGCGGTCCCGGTCCTGGGCCTCGGCGGTGGCGGGGGTGACCCGCAGCACCCGGTCGTACAGCACCCAGAGCGCGTCCAGGGTGGAGGTGGCGGCGGGGCCGTGCTTCTCGTCGCCGGTCATCAGGCCCATCAGGGCCGAAAGGTCCTCGAACCGGGCCCCGGTGGCGGTGCCCGCAGTCGCGTTCGTCGTCATGACCACGATGGTGCAACTTAAAGCCAGCTTGAGGTCAAGCGGTTACAGTGGGCTCCCATGACCGCCCATTCCGACGGCCGTCGGACCCCCGGCCCGCACCACACCGACCTGCTCACCATCGGCCAACTCGCCGACCGCAGCGGCCTCGCCCCCTCCGCGCTGCGCTACTACGAGAGCCTCGACCTGATCCAGGCCACCCGCACCACCGGCGGCCAGCGCCGCTACACCCGCGGCACGCTGCGCCGGATCGCCTTCATCCGCGCCGCCCAGCGGGTCGGCCTCTCCCTGGACGAGGCCCGGGTCGCCCTCGACCGCCTCCCCGAGCGCCCGGCCCCCAGCGGCACCGAGTGGGACCGGGTCGCCGGGTCCTGGCAGAGCCGGATCGACGAGCAGATCGCCGAACTGGAGCGGCTGAAGGCCAAGCTCACCGGCTGCATCGGCTGCGGCTGCCTCTCGCTGACCCGCTGCGCCCTCTACAACGCCGCCGACCGCGCCGGCGAGGCCGGCCCCGGCGCCCGCTACCTGCTCACCCGCGACCCGGACACCGGGCCCGAGCCGGTCCCGCCGGCCGTCGAGACCTGCGGCACCCGCCGGAGCGGGCGCTGAAAAGCCTTTGCGCTGCGGGTGCCCGCCTGCTTACGGTGCCGCCGTGCTGCCCTTGGTGCTGACGGACGAGGAGTGGGACGCGGTCGTCCCTGACGAGACGGTGATGCGCCCCGGCGCGGAGGCGCTCTGCGCCCGGCTGGGCCTCGCCGGCCTGCCCCTGGAGCGCTTCCCGGAAGGCTCCGTCCCGGTGTACGCGGTCGGCGACGCGCTCGTGCTCAAGCTGTTCCCGGCGGCCGGCGCCCGGGACGGCATCGTCGAGGAGCGCGTGCTCACCCGGTTGGACGGCGCCCTGCCGATCCCCACCCCGGCCCTCCACCAGGCCGGCGAGGACGCCAACGGCTGGCGCTACCTCCTGATGTCCCGGCTGCCCGGGCAGGGCCTCGCCCCGGCCTGGCCGCGCATCCCGCGGCCCGACCGCGAACGGATCGCCCGCCGCTGCGGCGAGGCGCTCGCCGCCCTGCACGCCCTCGACCCCGAACCGCTCGCCGACACCCTCGGGCCCGGCGACTGGCCGGCCTTCCTCGCGCGCCAACGGGCGGGCGCGGTGGACCGCCAGCGCGAGCGCGGGCTGGCCGAGGAGTGGCTGGAGCAGGTCCCGGACTTCCTCGCCGCCGCCCCGCTCCCCACCGCCCCCGGGCGCGCGCTGCTGCACACCGAGTTCATGCGCGAGCACCTGCTCACCGACCCCGCCGACGACTGGCGCCTCACCGGCCTGCTCGACTTCGAGCCCGCGATGATCGGCGACCCGGCCTACGACCTGGTCGCCGTCGGCCTCTTCACCACCCGGGCCGACCCGCACCTGCTCGGCCACCTGCTGGACGCCTACGGCCGCGCCGTGGACCCGCGCCTGCTGATGGCGTACACGCTGCTCCACGTCTACAGCAACCTGCCGTGGTACCTCCGGGAGTTGAAGCCCTCGGCGCGGACGTTGGACGCCCTCGCCGAGGAGTGGTTCGGGGTTTCCTAGGGACGTTTTGCGGACACTTTTTTGCGACGCGGGTCAGGGTCGCGGGTCGGTGCGCAGCAGGCTGTACCGGACGACGTCGCGCCACTCGCCGCCGCGGAAGGTCACCGCTCGCTGCACGCCCTCCCGGGTGAAGCCGAGCTTCTCCAGCACGCGCTGCTCCGCCAGGTTGCCCGCCTCGGTGTCCGCCTCCAGCCGCATCACCGGCGAGTGCGCGAACAGGTAGTCCACCAGCAGCCGTTGGGCCCGGGTGCCGATCCCCCGCCCGCGCGCCCCCGGCACCAGCTGCACACCCAGGCTCCAGTACGGGGCGGACGGCCGCACCCCGCTGCGGTTGGCGGCGACGAAGCCGCCGAACCCGCCGTCGACGACGACCGCGAGCATCACCTGCTCGTCCTCCAGCAGCCCGCTCGCCGCCCAGCGACGACGGTGCCGCTGCGGGTCCCGCCAGCCGTACCACTGGAATTCACCCAGCGCCTGCGGATCGTTCACCAGCTCCTCGAGGGCGCCGAGGTCGGCCTCGACCATCGGGCGCAGGGTGACGCTTTCTTCGCTCATGTCGGCGTCAACGCAGGATCCGGTGGCACCGGTTCCTCATTCCGTCGGAAACTCCGCGCGCCTGCCCCGCGTCTGTCCCATCGCCTCGCGATTCATCGCGCCGGGCACAACGTCGGCGCCGCCTTCACAGGACGATCGAGCGGGCGAGCCGGAATCCGACGTCGTCGATCCGCAGGGTCGGGTGGCTGCGGCGGCGGACGGAGGCGCGGCAGCTCCAGTGCTCGTCGAACCAGCCGCCGCCGCGCAGGACGCGGTAGTCGCCGTACACCTCGGGGTCGTAGCGCTCCCAGCACCACTCCCAGACGTTGCCGAGCAGGTCGTACAACCCGTAGGCGTTGGGGAGCAGTTCGCCCACCGGGTGCGGCCGCTCGTCCGAATTGCCGCGGTGCCAGGCGATCTCGTCCAGCGGGCCGTAGCGCGGGCCGTCCGTACCGGCGCGGCAGGCGTGCTCCCACTCGGCCTCGGTGGGCAGCCGGTAGCCGCCGGCGGCGCGGTCCCAGGAGACCTCCTCGCCGTCGACCCGGTAGGCGGGGGCGAGGCCTTCGCGCCGGGAGAGTTCGTTGCAGTAGTGGACGGCGTCGAACCAGGAGACGCTGTGCGCGGGCCGCCGGTCGCCGCTCGCCCCCTCGTACTGCTCACGGGTCACCGGACAGGCCGCCAGCTCGTACGCGGCCACGTCGACGGCCCAACTGCGCTGGGTACGACGGTCGGAGAGGGTGACGCGGCCGGCCGGAACGGTGATCATCCACCGATCCTAGGGGGCGGCCCGCAGCAGGGCGATCGCGGACTGCTCGGCCAGCTCCTCCGCGTGCGGCGGCAGCGGCGCACCCGCGTGCAGGGGGCCGCGGACGACGGCGAGCGGCAGGCCGGTGACGGCCAGGGTGACCCGGTCGAGGTCCAGCGGCGTGGCGGCGCCGAGCCGCCCGGCCAGCCCGGCCAGGGCCTCCCGCACCCGGAGGCCGCCCTGCCGGTCGCGCAGCCGCTGCTCCTCGGACCACTCCGCCCGACCGAAGGCCTCCGGGCCGTGCAGCAGGACGACGGCCCGCTCCCGGTGGGCCCGGCACCAGGCGACGACCTGCCGGGCGAGCGCGCCCGCCGCGAGGTGCGGCTCCTCGTGCGCGTCGATGGCGGGCAGGCAGGCGCCCTGGAACTCCTCGACCGTCCGCAGCCACAACTCGGCCAGCAGCGCGGCGCGTTGGGGAAAGCGGTGATAGACGGACCCATTGGGCGCGCCGCTCTCCCGGGCGACGGCGGACATGGTGACGGCGGCCGGCCCACCGGCGGCCGCGAGCCGAACGGCGGCGTCGAGGAGGGCGGATTCGTCATGGCGGGGTGGCCTGGGCATGTAGTGGAGAGTACTCTCCAATTCAATTGGAGAGGATCATCCAAAACCAGGAGAGGAGCCCCGGCATGGCCGTGCTCAACATCCACGAACGCACCGTCCCGGCACCGGCGGAGACCGTCGGCGCCCTCATCGACAGCCTCGCGAGCCCGGACGACCGGCTCTGGCCGGGCCCCGACTGGCCCCGGATGCGGTTCGACCGCCCGCTCGCCCCCGGCGCCACCGGCGGCCACGGCCCGGTCCGCTACACCGTCTCCGACTACGCACCGGGCCAGTGGGTGCGCTTCCGCTTCGACGGCCCGCGCGGCTTCGACGGCCACCACGAGTTCACCGTCCACCCGGCGGGCGACACCACCGTCCTCCGCCACACCATCGCCATGCGCCTGCACGGCCCGGCCCTGCTCGCCTGGCCCCTCGCCTTCCGCTGGCTGCACGACGCCCTCCTGGAGGACTGCCTCGACCGGGCGGTACGGTCGGTCGGCGGCACCGTCCCCCACCCCGCCCACTGGAGCCCGTACGTCCGTCTCCTGCACCGCCTGATCCCCCACTGACCGGCGCCTGCCCGACCGAGGCCCGAAGCCGGAGGCGGCCCTGGCTTCCCCTGCCTGCCCGCGCACGTGAACGCGTGCGCGGGCACGGTTTCCCACCGCCCAGTGCCCCGTCTCCTCAAGCAGCCCCGCGCCCAACGCGGGGC
>NZ_JBHVEU010000308.1:0-10696 GCF_042802075.1 Kitasatospora sp. NPDC057518 | reverse complement strand
GCGGAGGGCGGTCCGCGCGTACCCCGGTACCCCCTTTCGGGTACCGGGGTACGCCAGATGATGATCGTTTAGTACCTTCGAGGCTGTCCGGCACTACGCTGCTGACTACGGCCGCGACCAGGGGATTCCGCCCGCACCGGGGGAAGCCCCCACCCGGCCGATCCGTCATCCCGACCCCGCCCTGGTACGAGGGGGAGACAAACCGTGAGCATGTTGACTCCCCAAGGCCTCAAGGGGAAGCAGTACCGCGTCACCGGCAACACCTACCCGCGCCTGGGCCGGCCTCCGAAGAAGAGCCGCAAGGTGATCGCCGCACTCGCCGGCCTGCTCGCCCTGGCCCTGGTCGCGCTCGGCGGCGTGCAGCTGTACGACATCTTCACCGGCAGGAACAAGAACGCCTCGGCCCAGGCCTGCGCGGACCCGTCCGGCAAGCCGCTGGCCGCCCCGACGCCGGGGGCCGCCCCGGGCACCCCCGCCGCCTCCGGTGCGCCCGCCGCCGCGCAGGGCGACCCGCACGCCGTCCCGCAGGCCTCCGCCGTCACCGTGAACGTCTACAACGCCACCACCAAGGCCGGGCTGGCCGGCCGGACGGCCGAGGAGTTCAAGAAGCGCGGCTTCGTCATCGGCAAGGTCGGCAACGCCCCGGCCGAGCTGGACAAGAAGGTACCCGGCACCGCCCAGGTGATCGCCGGTCCGGCCGGCGCCGGCGCGGGCACCCTGGTCGGCTCGCAGATCGCCGGGGCCGCCGTCACCGCCGACGCCCGCACCGACACCACCGTGGACTTCGTGATCGGCGACAGCTACAACGCCCTGCTGGACGAGACCCAGGCGGCCGCCGCCCTCGCGCTGGCCACCAAGCCCTCCCCCGCCCCGACCGCCACCGGCAGCTGCTGAGACGGCACCGACCGGACGCGCGGCACCACCGAACACCGAGAGCCCCCAGCAGACGCAGTGCCGGGGGCTCTCGGTGTTCGGTGGTTCGGGTGGGGAGGCTCAGCCGGCCGTGCCGTACAGCCGGTCGCCCGCGTCGCCGAGGCCCGGGACGATGTAGCCGTTCTCGTTGAGCCGCTCGTCCACGGCGGCGGTGACGACGGTGACCGGCAGGCCCGCCAGCTCCCGCTCCATCACCTCGACGCCCTCGGGGGCGGCCAGCAGCACCACGGCGGTGACGTCGGTGGCACCGCGCTCGATCAGCATCCTGATCGCGGCGACCAGGGTGCCGCCGGTGGCCAGCATCGGGTCGAGCACGTAGACCTGGCGGCCGGAGAGGTCGTCCGGCATCCGGGTGGCGTAGGTGGAGGCCTCCAGGGTCTCCTCGTTGCGGACCATGCCGAGGAAACCCACCTCGGCGGTCGGCAGCAGCCGGGTCATCCCGTCCAGCATGCCGAGGCCGGCCCGCAGGATCGGGACCACCAGCGGGCGCGGGTAGCTGAGGCGGGTACCCAGCGTGACCGCCACGGGGGTGGTGATCTCCACCTCGTCGGTGCGGACGTCCCGGGTGGCCTCGTAGGCGAGGAGGGTCACCAGCTCGTCGGTCAGGCGACGGAAGGTCGGCGAGTCGGTGCGCTCGTCGCGCAGGGTGGAGAGCTTGTGGGCGACCAGGGGGTGGTCAACAACGTGGAGACGCATGTATCGAGGTTAGCCCGGTCCTGGACGGGTGTACGACTCGCCGTGCCCACCGGGGCGCCGGTCCGGGTGACGCTCCCGTGACCCGCCGTGACCCGGCGCGGCCGTCCGGACGGAAGTGCCTCCTGTGGTATCAACCGGGCCGTTCTGGGAATGTCACCTCTTATGACGAGCAACCCGAACCCTGGGGACGGCTCGATGGACGAGCCCGTCGACGGGGTGGGCCGGAGCCCGGGCCCGCCGTACGACCACCCCGAGACGGAAGCGGAGCGCCGCAAGCGGCGGGCCGTCTTCCTGCGCGAGCTCACCGAGGCGCGCGAGCTGCGGGAGCGGGTCCAGCCGCGGCGGACCAAGGAGCGGCGGATGCGCGAGGCGATGCGGATGCGGACCTTCCGGATCTGACCGGGCCCGGGACCGCCCCCGGAACCGCCTCGGGAGGCACCCCCGGGCCACCCTGATGCCGCCCTGGCGCCCGTCCGGCGCGACACCCGGACGGCCCCGGGAAGGGACCCGAACGGCCCCGCCGGGCGTTCGGAGCAAATTTCGACCGGCCTCGGACCGCCCCGGCCCGGCTTCGCCGTCCGCCACCCGGTCCTTCCGACACGACCTGCAAAGACGCGCTGCAGAACACCCCCCGCAAGGGCGGGCTTTCTGTCACGATTCCGATGGGACGGTCCGAACAAGCGGACCGCCTCTGGCGCGGGGGCGGCCAGATTTCCGCGTTGCCCGTGCGCGCCGACAGCCGAGACCGATGATCTTGGGAGTGTCCCTGGTGGCGTACTTCGCTGCAGTGCTTGCTCGCACCGAGGACGGGTGGGATGTGAGCGAGACGGAGCTCGACGACGTCGAAACCCTCGCCGATCTGGCCGACCTGGCCCGCGGATCCGCCCAGGACGACGACAGCGTCCTGATCTTCATCGAACAGGAGGACGCCTGGTTCGCCGTCGTCCGCGTGGACGGCGAGGAGGACCCGCGGATCTTCGTGTCGGACGGCGCCGCGGCCGCCCGCAGCTCCTACGGCTCCGTCCTCACCGACGAGTTGGTCGACCAGGCCGGCGAGAGCGAGTTCGGCGACCTGGACCACCTGCTGGACGAGGCCGAGGAGGCCGAGGAGCAGGACGAGGAGGACGCCGACGCCCGCGGCGGCGTCCCGGTCGGCCCGCTCGGCGACGCCCACCTGCTCACCGAGTTCGGCCTCGCCGCCGACGAGCTGCTGGCGCTCAGCGGCGAGGGCGCGGTCCCGGGCGACGCCCTGGAGGAGATCGCCGAGGCCCTGGGCTGCGGCGAGGTCCTGGAGGCCGTCCGGTAGCGGCGTCGGCCATGCCGGTGTCCACCACCGGATACCCGACACTGGATGCCATGCAGCCCGCATCCACTCCGCTGACCGTCACGCACGTCCCCCCGCTGCCCGCCCCCGTCCGCCCCGACCCGGTCCGCGACCGCTGGGCGGCGCCGATGCGCCTCGCCATGGCCGAGGCCGCGCTGGCGCCGGCCACCGGGGACGTACCGGTCGGGGCGCTCGTCCTGGACCCGGACGGCGAGGTGATCGGACGCGGCCACAACGAGCGCGAGGCGGTCGGCGACCCGACCGCGCACGCCGAGGTGGTCGCGGTCCGGCAGGCCGCGGAGAAGACCGGGGAGTGGCGGCTGAGCGGCTGCACGCTGGTCGTCACGCTGGAGCCGTGCACCATGTGCGCCGGCGCCATCGTGCTGTCCCGGATCGACCGGGTGGTCTACGGCGCCCTCGACGAGAAGGCCGGCGCGGCCGGCTCGCTCTTCGACGTGATGCGCGACCGCCGGCTCAACCACCGGCCCGAGGTGATCCCAGGCGTCCTCGCCGACGAGTGCGGCGCGCAGCTGCGCGCCTTCTTCGACACCCACCGCTGAGGGCCCGCCGGGCACCGCGGTGATACGGATTTCGTGACTGCGCCACCCCTCCGGTAGAGTTCCTCTCGGTAGCGTGTCCGAGCGGCCAAAGGAGCACGCCTCGAAAGCGTGTGTGGGGGCAACTCCACCGTGGGTTCGAATCCCACCGCTACCGCCATGAGCAGGACGAACGAAGGCCCCGTTAAAACTTTTAACGGGGCCTTCGTCGTGCCGGTCTCAGTTCTGGTCTCACTTCACCTGTCAGGCCGCCTTCTCCGCGCCGTCCGACTCGCCGGGCCGCGGAGGCAGCGCCGGAACGGCCCCGGGCATGGGAACGGCTCCGTACCCCGGGCCGATGACCACCGGTGCCCGGTCCGTACGGAGCCTGGAGGGGGAGCGGTTCGGGGGGACTGACCGCTCCCCCGGCGGAGTCCCACAACCGGCGCCGCGTCGGGGGGAAGCCGCGGCGACCGGTCCCACAGCGGGGAGCTCCGGATCCATGCACCGGGGATTCCTGCCAGATCCTCGGTACGTCTTCCATCCTGCCGTCCGGCCCGCGAGCGGGCATCCGGAGAAAGGCCCCACTCGCGGGGACCTTCGTCCCGCCGGCCGAACGCGTCGCACACTTGATAGCCCGTCCGGGTGGATAAGCTGCCCCCTGCAGGCCGCTCGGGGACCGGATGACGGCGGCCCACAGCTGGGAGGAAGAGGTCACCCGATGGCGCAGGCGAAGAAGATCGGCATGGCCCTCCTGCTCATCTTCGTGCTCTACTCGATCATCACCTCACCCTCCCGGTCCGCCGAGCTGGTCCAGCTCGGCTTCGAGGGGATCTCGAACGCGGCCAAGGCCGTCGGCACCTTCATGACCGGTCTGATCAAGTGACGGACGGCCCGCACCCATTCGGGTAGCGGTCGGCCCCCGGGCACCGGCTACGGTGAGCGGGACCCTCTGTCCCCGTCCGCGAGGAGCGGCAATCGTGATCCGCCACCTGGTCCTGTTCAAGCTCAACGAAGGCGTCAGCAAGGACGAAGAGCGCGTGCTCGCCGGCGCCAAGGCCTTCGACGCGCTCGGCTCGGTGATCCCCGAGCTGCGCGAGTGGGAGTGCGGCTGGAACACCACCGAGCGCGACATCGCGTACGACTACGCGATCAACAGCCTGGTCGAGGACCGCGACGCCCTCCAGGCCTACCTGACCCACCCGGACCACCAGGCCGCGGCCGGCCTCTGGCGCGAGTTCGCCACCTGGGTGATCGCCGACATCGAGGTCTGAGCACCCGTCCGGCCCCACCCGTCCGACCCGGACCACCCGAAGCCCGACCCCGGCGCTTCCCCCGGACGGACCGCGGCGCCCCGTCCGGCTTCCGGGCGGGGCGCCTTGCTCCGTCCCGGAACGATCCCCGCGGCGGTTCGCCGGCCGGCCCGGGAAAGGTTGAACGGCCCACCAACACACCTCCATCGGGTGCTTGCCCGACCTGTGCCCACCTTGTGATGCTATGACCGGTTTTGCCGGACATGGCGAGGTCGTGAACCCGCCGTGGCACCCGCTCCGCAGGGCCCGCCGTTGACGACTTTGGGAGGGGTGAGGTGTCCGTGGACGAAGTGCTGGCTGCGATCACCAGCCCGGCCGGCGAGCTCCGACCGGACCGGCTGCGCGGCCCCGGCGGCCGCCCCGCCGTGGACGTCCGGACGCTGACCCGGGTGCTGTTCGAACGGCTCGCCGAGCTGCCCCCGGACGCCCCCGAGCGGGAGCGGGTCCGGGCCGCCCTGATCGAGGTGAACATCCCACTGGTCCGCTACGCCGCCACCCGCTTCCGCAGCCGCAGCGAGCCGATGGAGGACGTCGTCCAGGTCGGCACCATCGGCCTGATCAACGCGATCGACCGCTTCGACCCCGGCCGCGGCGTCCAGTTCCCCACCTACGCGCTGCCGACCATCCTGGGCGAGATCAAGCGCTACTTCCGGGACAACGTCCGCACCATGCACGTCCCGCGCCGGCTCCAGGAGCTGTGGGTCCAGGTCAGCGGCGCGATGGAGGAGCTGACGGTGCTGCACGGCCGGGTGCCCAAGGTGCCCGAGATCGCCGCCAGCCTGCGGATCCCCGAGGAGGACGTACGGGCCTGCCTGGACGCCGGGCGGGCGTACAACGCGGCGTCCCTGGAGGCCGCGCAGGAGCACGAGGGCGGGCTCGCCCTGCTCGACCGGCTCGGCTACGAGGACTCCGCGCTGGCCGAGGTCGAGCACCGGGACATGGTCCGCCACCTGCTGGTCCAGCTCCCCGAGCGGGAGCGGCGGATCGTGATGCTGCGGTTCTTCGCCAACCTGACCCAGTCCCAGATCAGCACCGAGCTGGGGATGTCCCAGATGCACGTGTCCCGGCTGCTCTCCCGGATCCTGACCAGGCTTCGGACCGGCAACTCCTGGGAAGAGTGAGATTGCAGCGAGTTACCCCGGCGTGACATCTTGCGACGTTCGGGTTTGCCGTGGACCGTGTTCCGGTATGCAGGGGGAAGGCCCTCGCCGGGAACCACCGCGCGACGGCCCCCGTTCAACTGACAGTCACAAGGGGGTGGGTGCATGTCCGGAGAGCTGGGCACTGCGGAGATCCACGCTGGCGGCCAGGCCAACGGCACGGCCGTCGTCGAGGACCTGGTCCCGCGGCAGCGGGTCGAACCGGCCCGGCCGCCCGGCCCCGACACGGGACCGGAGACGCCGCCCGGCTCGGTGCTGGACACCCGGACGCTCTCCCGCTCGCTGTTCCTGCGGCTGGCCGCGCTGGACCCGGGCAGCGCCGAGCACACCTACGTCCGCGACACCCTGATCGAGCTCAACCTGCCGCTGGTCCGGTACGCCTCGGCGCGCTTCCGCAGCCGCAACGAGCCGATGGAGGACATCGTCCAGGTCGGCACGATCGGCCTGATCAAGGCGATCGACCGGTTCGACCCGGAGCGCGGGGTGGAGTTCCCCACCTTCGCGATGCCCACCGTGGTCGGCGAGATCAAGCGCTTCTTCCGGGACACCAGCTGGTCGGTCCGCGTTCCGCGCCGGCTCCAGGAGCTGCGGCTGGCGCTCACCAAGGCCGGCGACGAGCTCTCCCAGCGGCTGGACCGCTCCCCCACCGTCGCCGAGCTGGCGGCCTGCCTGGGGGTCAGCGAGGAGGACGTGGTCGAGGGCCTCGCGGTCGGCAACGCGTACACCGCCAGCTCGCTCGACTCCAGCACCGGCGAGGAGGACAGCGACGGCCCGCTGGCCGACCGGCTCGGCTACGAGGACCTCGCTCTGGAGGGCGTCGAGTACCGGGAGTCGCTCAAGCCGCTGCTGGCCAAGCTGCCGCCGCGCGAGCGCCGGATCATCATGCTGCGGTTCTTCGGCAACCTCACCCAGTCGCAGATCGGCGAGGAGATCGGGATCTCCCAGATGCACGTCTCGCGGCTGCTCACCCGGACGCTCACCCAGCTGCGCGAGGGGCTGATCAACGAGGGCTGAGCCGACCGCCGGGAGCCGGGCCGCCCCGCTCGGCTCCCGGGTCGTCCAGCAGGTTGGCGCGCAGCCCGGCCAGCACCTCCCCGTCCAGTCCGAGTCCGTCCCGCCAGTAGGCGTCGAAGCCGCCCCAGCCGGCCACGACCTCGGCGAAGGCCGCTTCCAGGTAGCCGCCGTCGGCGCGGAAGACCGGCAGGAGCAGCTCGGGCTCGCGCATCAGGCCGCGGGCCCCGAAGTCGTCCAGCACCCGCCGTACGACCGGGGCGGAGCGCTCGTTGGTGAGCAGGTAGTCGGCCAGGACGGTCTCCCGGTCCACCCCCAGGGCGGTCAGCAGGAGGGCCGCGGCCCAGCCGGTGCGGTCCTTGCCCGCCGAGCAGTGGAACAGCAGCGGCGGCCCCTGAGGGTCCGCCAGCAGCCGCAGCAGGGCGGCGAATCGCTCGCGCGCCACCCGGTCCGTGACGAACCACCGGTAGAGGCCGGCCATCCGGGCGGCCGCCCGGCCATCGCCGAGCAGCGCCCGCTGGCGCTCCGGGTCGTGGTCCGCCAGCGCGTCGCGGACCAGCAGGACGATGTCGAAGTCCGGTGCCAGCAGCGGGAGATGGTGGAGCGTCACACCGCCGGGCAGGTGGTCCAGACCGGTCTCGCGGACTTCGGCCATGCTCCGCAGGTCCACCACGCTGTGCAGGCCGAGCGCGCCGAGCGGGCCGAGGTCCTCGGCGGTGACACGGTTCAGGCCATCGCTGCGCAGTGCCACCCCGGGCCGGAGAATCCGCCCGTCAGCCGTCCGGTACCCGCCCAGATCACGGGCATTCAGCGCACCGCGCAAACCGAGACTGCGTCCGACCAGCGGCGTTCCGCCCGCCTCCGGTGACGCATTCCGTACGCTCGGGAATCCCCCGGACTCGGTATGCTGATCGACCATGTGAGCACCTCCATTGCATATTCGGACTGTCACATGGCACAGCCGTGCCCGATATTGCATGAACCTGCCCAACTGGGCGGCGAGATGTGCAAGAGTGTCATGCGCAACGACGACAGTGTAGGTGTCCCGCCCGCCCCACTGGGCCGCACCGTCGGTAACCACGTGTAGCAGTCAGCTTCCGGTTTTTCATTTTCAATTCACTATTTGCGCCGCCGGTCCGGTTCCGGTCACAATCAGCGCCTTCATGGCTTCGCCATGAACGTTGGTAACAGGTTCGCTGCACTCTCGCCCAATTGGTCCCTCGCACCACCGTCCCTCGACCAGGATGGGCCCGGGCAGCCTGCTGCCCGCGAACAGCTACACGGGCAGGCGAGCGCCGAGCAGCGTGACGCCTGCACCAAGGGGAGGATCACCATGGGTCGAGCGACCCGAAGAGTCGCCGCGTGCGCGGCGGCAGTCCTGCTGGCCAGCGGCTTGCAGACCACCCTGGCCCACGCCGACGCGGCGCCGCCCAGGATCGACCTCACCGTCCTGGTCGTCGACGACGGCGGCCCGTCCGTCGCTGCCATCACCGCCGAGTTGAAGAGCCAGGGCACGCCCTACAAGGTCATCAGCCTCAATGACCCCAACCGCCCCGTCATCAACTCCGCTTTCCTGAGCGACACGCTGAACGGCCAGCCCCGCGGGAAGTTCCAGGGCATCGTGCTGCCCAACGAAAACCCCTTCCCCAACAGTGCCACCGAGATGACGGCGATCGCGACCTACGAAGCCGCATTCAACGTCCGCCAGATCGACGCGTACACGTGGGCCAACCCGGCGGTGGGGCTGAACTACGCCCAGAATCCCGGATTCGTGGGCACTCTCGACGGATTCCAGGGCGCCACCACCGCGGCCGGAACTTCGGGCCCGTTCGGGTACCTCAAGGGCAGCGTCCCGTTCGAGGACAACGACCCGAACGTCGGCGAGAGCTACGGCTACCTGGCCACTCCGCTCGCCAGCCTGCCGGCCGGCGCCTCGTTCGTCCCGCTGGTCGACGCGCCGATACCCAACACGGCCAGCCGCGGTTCGCTGGTCGGCGAGTACACCCACGACGGCCGCAAGGAACTGGTCGTCACGTTCGTCTACAACCAGTACCAGCAGCAGTACCGGCTGCTGGCCCGCGGCATGGTCGACTGGCTCACCCAGGGCGTCCACCTCGGCTACGACCGCAACTACTTCGCCACCCACGTGGACGACGTCTTCCTGGCCGACGACCGCTGGGACACCGTGCTCAAGTGCACCCCCGGCGACGTCACCTGCCCGCCCGGCACCCCGGACACCGCCAACCCGATCCGGATGACCGTCGACGACGCCAACCACCTCAAGCAGTGGCAGGCCGCCAACAACTTCACCCTGGACATGGTGTTCAACGGCGGCGGCAGCGAGGACTGGAAGGCCGACCACCAGACCACGGTGGACCCCACGGCGAACCAGATGATCGCCGACCAGAGCAACTACCGGTGGGTCAACCACACCTACACCCACCCGTACCTGGGCTGCGAGCAGAACGTCACCGTGGTGCCGTGGGTCTGCGCCAAGAACACCGCGGGCGCCACCGTCTGGGTCGACCAGAACACCATCTCCTCCCAGATCAAGACCAACGCCGACTGGGCCACCGCGAACGGCCTGGGCTTCGACCCGCAGTCCCTGGTCACCGGCGAGCACTCCGGCCTGCTGACCGCCCCGCAGGAGACCAGCGACAACCCGAACCTGGCGCCGGCGCTGGCCGCCAACGGCATCAAGTTCACCGCCAGCGACGCCTCCCGCGAGACCGGGCAGCGGCCCGTCGGCTCCGCCCTGACCGTGCCGCGGTACCCGATGAACGTCTTCTACAACGCCGGTACGGCGAAGGAGGAGGCCGACGAGTACAACTGGATCTACACCAGCAAGGCCAACGGCGGCAGCGGCGTCTGCGAGAACAACGCCAACTCCACCTGCCTGCCCCAGCCGCTGGACACCACCACCGGCTACCAGTCGTACATCGTGCCGCTGGAGGCCCGGATCGACCTCGGCCACGTGCTGAGCAACGACCCGCGGCCGCACTTCGTGCACCAGTCGAACCTGTCCGAGGACCGCATCCTGTACCCGGTGCTGGAGAAGATCCTCGGCACCTACCGCTCGCTGCACGCGGACAGCGCCCCGATCGTGAACCTGAGCCAGCGCGAGATCGGCCAGGAGTTCCAGCGCCGCGCGGCCTGGAACAGCGCCCTCGCCTCCGGCCAGGTCACCGCCTACCGGGTCGGCAGCACCGTCACCGTCAACGCGCCGTCCGGCGTTCAGGTCCAGGCCACCATGCCGACCGGAACCGCTCAGAAGCTGGCCATCGGAACGGGCGGGTTCGGTTCGTCCTACGCCGGTACCCTCTCGGGTTGGGTGTCCCCGGGCGCGCTGCAGAGCAGCGTCACCCTGCAGCTGCCGTCCGCGCCGGCCGCCCCGGCCCCCGTCGCGCCGGGCGTCGCGGCCAAGTCCGTCCCGGCCCCGGCGCCGGCGGACAAGAAGGTCGTGCCGCAGGGTGTCGCCACCCCGGTCCCGGTGGGGCCGAGCGACACCACCCGCAAGCCCGCTCCGTCCCTGGTCCCGGGTAGCGGAACCCCGGTGCCCGGCAAGGATGTCCTCGCTGGCACCATCGGTCAGGGCGGCAACGGCCACGACGACAAGGCTGCGACGAAGAACGGCAAGGCCTCTGGGGGGACGGCCACGCCGAGCAGCACCACCGGACGCTCCGGCAACCGGTAACCGGTAACCAGCACCACCCGCCACCGGCG
>NZ_JBHVEU010000307.1:0-10721 GCF_042802075.1 Kitasatospora sp. NPDC057518 | reverse complement strand
GCGTTGACTTTTGGCACGCTGTTGAGTTCTCAAGGAACGGACGCTTCCTTCGGACCGCCTTCCAGCGGACCCTCCGGGCTTCGTTCTTTCGTGTTACCAGCTTACCAGATGCTTTCCGCTCCGTTTACCGGCGCTTTCTGCTTCCGACTCGCTGCTGTCTTCCAGCGCTTGGCGCCCTGTCCGACGTTTCAAACACTAGCCGACCTCCACTTCGAAAAGCGAATCCGGCTGCAATCCGATAAAACGAACACGCCATATACAGACTGGGCCGCACCTGCGCATGACAGATTCGCCCCAGCCCGAGCCGGGAAGTGTTGGTTCAGAGGATTGGCCGCCCCGGGACCGTCCGCGTTGACACGTGTCCGGTGCTCCCAGTCGAGCGACTGGGAGACCCTACCCCTCCCCGGCGCCCGAGACAAATGCCCTGTCCGGACGGCCCCGGTCCCCTCCTTCTCCCCTCTCTCCCGCAGGCTCCGGGTCGGCGCCCGCGGGAGAGAGGCCGGGCCCCCTACCCGCGACGAACGGTCGCCTACCTGAACAGGCGGTCGCCGCTGGCGGCCATGCGGTGGGTCCCGCTGTGGCGGTTCACCCAGTCCCGGACGAGGTTGACGGCGTTGGCGCACTGCCAGCCGTTGTCGTACTCGCGCACCCCGGTGAAGGCGCCGTAGCCGGCGATGATGCCGTCCACCTGGGCGTCGCCGAGGAGCTTGTCGACGTACCACGGGTCGTTGTAGGTGGTCGTCCAGGACAGGGTGGCCGCGAGTCGTCCGGCGGACCGGTCGGCGGCTCCCTTCTTCAGTTCCGCGCAGGTGTTGTAGGTGGCCTCCGTGCAGTTGCCGAAGCCCTTGGTGATGTCGCTGTCGCCGTAGTCCATCGCCCGGCGGCCGGCCGGGAAGCCGGAGCCGGACCGGTTGAAGGCGCTGTTCACCTGGTCGCGGGTGCCGGTCGTGGTGATGCCCTCCAGCGGGCCGAGCCTGCCCTCCAGGCTCTTCCAGCCCCGGCCGCCGACGTCCGGGGTGCTGCCGCCGTGGTACTCGTAGAAGCCGTAGAGCACCTGGATGCCGGCGGCCGTCAGCCGCTGGGCCTTGTCGCGCAGTCCGGCGACGCTGCAGGTGCGGTTCGGCTCCTCGCCGCAGTAGTTGGGGTCCTTGATGTCCAGCCAGACCAGCGACAGCCGGCGGCCCGCGTCGGCGTTGGAGAGGATGCGGTCGAGCATGCTGTCGAAGCTGGGGCCGAGCCGGTTCTCGCCGGCCGAGGAACAGTCGTGGTAGGCGCGCCACTCGTTCGGGTTCCACCAGGCGCAGACGTCGATCTCGATGGCGTTGGCACCGTGGTTGATCGCGGCGTCCACGCCGTCCAGCGTGTCGACCCGGTGCGCGATGGCGTAGATCGGGTGACGCTGGTCGGCGGCGGCCGCCGGGGTGGTGCCGAGCGCGGTGACGCCGACGATCCCGGACAGCGCCGCCGTCAGGGCCGACAGCGTCCGCAGGTGGGCACCGCGCCTGTGGTGAGTGGTCAAGAGGTGCTCCTTCTCGCTGGTGCTCGAAGTGGTCCGTACTCACGCGTGCTCGGACGTAGTCGGACGTACTCGGACAACCGATATCACCGACTCCGCGTCGCCGTACGGTGAATGAGCGATACCTGCGGTCTCGCGGGCGCCACCGCTCAGCCGAGCGGCGCCAGTACCCCGTAAGCGTCGGAGGAGTACGCGGCGAGGTCGGGGTGGCGCTTGAGCAGGCCCGCCAGGTCGTCGAGCGCCCCGGGCTGCTCCGTCATCCGCCGCGGCAGCACCAGCCGGCCGCCCTGCTCCGGCGGGATCAGCCCGCTCACGAGGGCGCGGCGCACGGTCCGCTCGTGCCGGGTACCACGGCCGGTGCCGCCGTACGGGTCGCGGGCCAGGGCGCTGACGCCACCGCGGGCGGAGAGCTGGTCGAGCTCCGGGACGAGCCGCCAGACCTGCTGGGCGTGGTGGCTCTGCACCGAACCGGCCAGGTTCGCCTCCAGGCCGTGGGCGTGGCACAGCTCCACGAGGAACCGGATCTCCTCCAGCGAGAGGATGCCGGCCCTGGCCAGACCGTGCCGGTCGGTGTCGTGGCGGTCGAGGTCGGCGAGCTCCGGGCTGCCGGCGGTGGAGACCAGTCCGATCCGGGCGACCTTCAGCAGGATGCTGGTGTCCACCATGATCGCGTCGGCGCCGGCCGCCGCGCTGGCCTCGACCATCGCGCGGATCGCCTCCCGATCGGTGCGACGGGCCGTCGTGAGACCGTAACCCGCCTGGGAGAACGGCTCGTTGACGGCCACGAAACCGCCGGTCGTGCCCGTCGGCAGGGCGCCGGAGGCCCTCAGCTCGGCCGGCTCCGGCCGCCGGCCGCCGAACAGCGGCTCGCCGTGCGGGTCGAGCAGTGCGTCCGCGTACTCGGCGAGGTCGAACGCCCCGGGCGTGGACGGCTCGCACGGGTAGTACTCCCGCAGGCCCACCAGGGCGCGCCGCACCTGCGGGAGCGTCTTGCGGGCGTCCCACAGGTCGAGGTCCTGCGCGAACAGGACGGACATCACCCGGGTGTGCGACAGCCGGTCGGTCCGGCGCAGCGTCGCCGTGATCTCGCCGAGCACGTCGGCCAGTTCACCGGTCCGCATGCCGTCCAGGCCGACCTTGACGATCCCGCAGGGATGCACCCGGGTGCCCATCGCCAGGGCGACGCCGAGGGCGGCCTGGGCCGCCTTGCCGACCTGCTCGTACGCCGACTTGGGCAGGGCCAGACCGTTCTCCGCGCGCCGGTACAGCAGCTGGTCCTCGCCGATGTTGGTGCTCAGCTGGACCGGGAGGTCCCGCCGGGCGGCCAGCACCGCGTCCGCGATGTCCATGATCCGGCGCGGTTTGATCGTGCCGAGCGCGCTGCGCGGGTCCTCGCTGTCGATGATCCGCGCGCCGCCGAGGACCGCCTCCCGCGCCTCCTGCGGGTCGAAGACGCTGACCAGCAGCCGTCGATCCGCCCCGACCTCGCCGGGTATGCCGGACATTCCGATGGTCGACACCGTTCCCCCTCCGAGAACTGACTGTGTTCGTTCGGGGGTCAGTCTTGACCGCAAGAGGTGCTCCACCGACCGATCGGCGACCGATCCTCACTCGAAGGAGTGAGATCACTTGACAGCAGGGTGACCAGGCGGCGATGCCGCCCCGGCACGCGGCCGGTCCGCGGGCGCCGCCGGGTGCTCCGTCGGCGCCCACGGGCCCGTCACCGTCACGGGCCCGTCACCGTCGCGGGCCGGCCACCGCGTACAGCGCGCCGCCGGTCACCAGCAGGGCCACCGCGGTCCAGGTGGACACCCCCGTCCCGGCCGGACAGGTCATCCAGCCGATCGCCTTCCCCACGGTGGTGGGCGGCAGCGGGGGGACGAGGATGGTGAAGCCGAGCCAGCCGATCGGCAGGATCCAGGCGAGGTGCGCTCCGCAGAGCACCGCCCCGAGCGCGGCCAGGCCGGCCAGGCCCGCGGTGTCCCGGAGGACGACCTCGGTGGGGGCGAACCTCGGCCCCGCGGCCTGCACCGCCAGCACCGCGGCGCCCACGACCACGCCGATCAGCAGCGCGTGCGCCGCCCGGCGGGGCGCCCACCGGATCGCGGCCGTCCGGTCCAGTGCGGAGTCCTGCCCGCCGAGCCCGACGGAGCCGGCCGCCACGCCCGCGGCGAGCACGAAGTACACGATCGGGTTGATCGCGTCCGCCTCCACCGCGCCCGTGCCGCCGCCCCGGTTGAAGGCCCACACCACCAGGGCGGTGAGCGCCACCGCGGCCGCCGACGTGGGCACCTGCCGTGAACGCGCGTACAGCGTCAGCCACCTCACCGCGACACCTCCCCGGCCAGCACCGAAATCTGGTCCTGCCGCGCGCAGGACAGGGAGGCGGCGTGCAGCGCGACGATCCGCGAGCGCTGCTCCGCCGGCGGCAGTGCCGTCAGCTTCTGCCACGCGGTGTCGGCCGCCGCCCAGGTCTCGACCTCGTACGCGGTGGTGCCCTTCGGCGCCAGCGGCTGGAGCTGGGGGTCGTGGAGCGCCCAGCTCACGGCGATGCTCTGGGCGGGGATGGCGACGTGCCCGCCGCCCTCCTTGTCGTTGTCCGGGTAGCAGCTCGGTGCCAGACCCTTGGCGATCAGCGCGCGGGTCAGCTGCTCGCCCGTCGCGTCGGCGAGCAGCCGCTCGCTGAAGTCGACCAGCAGCACGTCCGCGGAGAGTTCGCGCGCCTCGGCGAGCTCGTGCAGCGCGGTGTCCTCCCGTACCGAGGTCGGCGCCCGGTCGCCCAGGACCTCGTGCAGCACGCGCAGCGCGTCCTTGCTGCGCTGGGTGAGCTCGGCCAGGTGGGAACGGCTCGCCTGGGTCACGCACACCGGCCCGTCGCACACCAGCGCCGCGGCGGCCTTGTCGACGACGTAGACGTCGCGCGCGGCGGACGGGAGGACCAGCAGGGCCAGGACCAGGCCGGCCAGGGCGGGAGTCACCGCGAGCAGCCGGGCCCGCCGGGTCGCGGCCGCCAGCAGCGCGACGCCGGTGGCGAGCAGGCCGAGCAGCCAGAGCGTCTGGCCGAGGTGGACGGAGCCGGACAGGGTCAACAGCATCTGCCGCGGCTCCGGGGTCGCCGGGGACAGCAGGGCGAACCGGTTCGCCACCCGGCCCGTCGGTACCGCCCCTTCGTTGTTCATCCGCAGGAACAGGCCCGTCCCCACGAAGACGATCACCACCAGGGCCGGCGGGGTGAGGACGGAGGGCAGCGCCCGCGCGACGCCCATGCCGAACACGGCGCCCGCGACCAGGGCCAGTGCCGCCACCAGCGAGATCGGCAGCCAGCCGAGGGGGGTGTAGGTGGTCGGACCGGACGCCACCTGGACTCCGCCCACCAGGACCAGCAGGCCGAAGCCCACCGCCAGCGCGAGCCCGATCGCACCGGCCGGCAGCGCCGCACGGCGCCAGGCCGGCCGCGGCGTGGTCGTCAGCAGCTCGGTCATCCGCGAGCGGGGTTCGCGCAGCCCGTACACCGCCCCGACGCCGATCACGAAGGGCCACCAGAAGGTCAGCAGGGACCGGGTCCAGAACGCCATGGTGGTCCACTGGGCCGTCCACCCCGCGGTGCCGTGCCACCAGAACGCGTCGAACGGGAGGAAGACCGCCAGGCTGCCGCCCAGGACGACGACTCCGGCCCAGGGGGCGGCCGAGCGCTTCAGCTCGGTTCGCAGCACGCGTGCGTTCACCAGGCGCTCCCCTGCTGGCCGGAGGTGCGGAGCAGCGCCGAGTAGCCGCGCTCCAGGGGGCTGTCGCCGGGGTGCTCGGCGCTGCCCGCCGCGCCCAGCTCGTCCGGCGTGCCCTGGAAGACGAGGCGGCCGTCGGCGAAGAGCACCACGTCGGAGCAGGCGGCCGCGACGTCCTCGACCAGGTGGGTGGAGACGACCACGCAGGTGTCGCGGCCCAGGTCGGTCAGCAGTTCGCGGAAGCGCAGCCGCTGGGCCGGGTCGAGGCCGGCCGTCGGCTCGTCCAGCAGCAGCACCGCCGGGGAGTTGACGATGGCCTGGGCGATGCCGGCCCGCCGCACCATGCCGCCGGACAGGGTCTTCATCCGGTGGTCGGCGCGGTCCGCCAGGCCCACCCGTTCGACGGCGCGCTGGACGGCGTCGGGGACGTCCCGCTTCGGGACCTCCTTCAGCCAGGCCATGTACTCGACGAACTCGCGTACGGTGAACCGCTTGTAGTAGCCGAAGTCCTGCGGCAGGTAGCCGATGCGGCGGCGCAGGGCCCGGTGGTCGCCCACCCTGCCGAGGGAGGTGCCGAGCATCTCCAGCTCGCCCTCGGTGGGGCGCAGCACGGTGGCCAGTGTCCGGATCAGGGTGGTCTTGCCCGCTCCGTTGGGCCCGAGGAGGCCGTGGGCACCGATGCCCAGCGAGAGGTCGAGGCCGTCGACGGCCATCTTGCTCCGTCCGACGCGGACCTTCAGGCCGCTGGCCCGGATCTCCCAGGGGTAGGTCTTCGGCGCGGTGTCGGCCGCGCTCGCCGTATGCGTCATGCGATGGTCCCTTTCGAGGGTGGACAGGGTGGACATGGGTTTCACAGCGTCGAGTACGTGTCCCGGCGGGCGATCACGGCGCAGACGCCGAGCGCGAGGAGCAGCCCCCAGACGGGCAACTGGTCGCGTTGCAGGGCCAGTTGAAGGAAGGCGGGGACCCGGCCGGTGATCGAGGTGGGGGCCACGACGACGAGGCCCCACCCGGCCGCCAGCCCGAGGGCGGCACGGGTCACCCCGACCACGCTGCCCAGCGCCAGGGCGGTGGAGGTGAAGGCCAGGGAGGGCAGCAGCCACTGCGCGGCCGTCGTGCTCCCGGTCAGCCATCCCCCCAGCAGGAGGACGGGCAGGACCACCACGAGGACCGAGGTGGTGCGCCTGAGCAGCAGGGGCAGGCCGGCCCGGGCGGTGGAGGCGGTCAGTTCGTGGGCCGGGTCCAGGCCGCTGGACCAGGACGCGGCGACGCCGCACAGCGGCAGCACCGGCGCGATCAGCGACACCGGTGAGGAGCTGCCGAAGACCTCCGCCGGGGCGGCCGCGTCGAGCAGCAGCGCCACCAGGGTGACGACGGCGGTCATGGCCAGCCACGGGGTCATGGCCGGCGTCAGCCAGGACGACACCCACCTCGGCCGGCGCCACCGCGGGGGCACCGCGCCCACCGCGTCCAACCGCGGTTCCAGGCCGGCCCGGACGGTGTCGACGAGCGCGGCGATGTCGGGTGCCCCGGTGGCGACGGAGGCCGCCAGCAGGCTCCGGCAGGGCGCGCACGTCTCCAGGTGGGCCTCCAGCGCCCAGACCGTGTCCGCCGCCATCGTCGTGACGCCACGTGCGTAGTCGTCGATCAACTGCCTGGTCGCGTGTTCCCCACTCATGCCAGCGCCTCCCGCATCGCGATCCGGGCCCGACGGGCACGGGTCTTGACCGTGCCTTCGGGCAGTCTGAGCAGGACGGCGGTCTCCCGGACGGAGAGCCCGTCGAGCACCGTGGCCTGCAGTACCTCTCGGAGTTCCGGCGCCAGCCGGCGCAGGGCGTCCCCGACGTCACCGCCGACGGTGCCGGCGAGCGCCTCCTCCTCCGCCGCGGGCACCACCGCGCGCTCGGCGGCGGCGACCGGCGGTTCGGCGTGGTGGGCCCGGCGCCGGAACGCGTCGACGAGGCGGCGCGCCGCGATCGTCCACAGCCAGCCGACGGCCGTCCCGCCGACCGCGCTCCCCGCGAACGCGCCGGCGGCGCGCCAGACCGCGAGGTAGGTCTCCTGCATGACTTCGGCGACGATCTGCTCGTCCGCGCAGCGGCGGCGCAGCCGTACGGCGAGCCAGGGCGACGTCCGCCGGTACAGCTCGTCGAAGGCCCCGCGGTCGCCCTTGGCCACCAGCCGGAGGAGGCGTTCCTCGTCCAGGTCGTCCAGTGTTCTCCTGCGTGATCTCACACCAGCCAGACGCCCGATGCGGCGTGCGGGTTCTGCATCGGAGGTGACCTGCGTCACATCCGGGCGGAATCGACCGACCTCGCTGACCGGCCTTTCAGCAACCGCACGGGGCCGGCGCCCGCGCCCCGGTAAGGTGGTGGATCGTGGCCAGTCGTAAAACGTCGATCTTGGAAGCAGCGGCGCGGGTGATCGCGCGACGCGGGGTGCGCGGGCTGCGGGTGGAGGAGCTCGCCGCCGAGGCGGGTGTGTCCACCGCGCTGATCTACTACCACTTCAAGGACCGGACGGGGATCCTCCGGCAGACGATGGAGTTCATCAACGACCGGGCGGAGCGGTACACGACCGAGCGCGCCGAGGACGCCCCGCCGCTGACGCCCCGCGAGGAGCTGGAGCAGACCCTGCTGCTGGAGCTCCAGGACACCGCCGAGGTGCGGGAGAACAGCACCGCCTGGGGCGAGCTGCGGGCGAGCGCGGTGTTCGACGAGACGCTGCGCGAGGACCTGGCGCGGGCCACCCGGATCTGGGTGCAGGAGGTCGCCGAACTGCTCGGCACCGTACGGCCGATGTCCTCGGCGGTCGCGCTGGCCGGGGCGGCGGAGCGGCTGACCGCGCTGCTGGAGGGGCTGAGCACGCGCTGGCTGAGCGGCAGCCTGCCGCTGGCGCACGCCCGCACGCTCCTGGCCGACGCGGTCGACGCCGAGGTGGCCCGGCTCGGGTCCTGATCCGTACGGACCGCACGGGGGGCCTCACTCTGCGCACGGAGCCCGTCAAGGATGCGTTAGGGCATGACCGCGAGTTTGACTGACTTTTCAGTCAGTGCGAGCCTGAACCCGCGGCAGGGTGCTGCCGCCCGTCCGTCCCCACGTGCGCCGCCCCGGCGCGGCGCGAAGAGTGGAGTCGGCGGCCCCCGGCACCCCTCCCGGCACCGTCGCACGATCTGGAGGCCCTCATGACCCACTACCGCGATGACCGCTCCACCGAGCCCTACCCCTGGGTGCCGGCGGACGACGTCCCGCACGCGCGGACCTGGATGTCCTGGCCCTCCCGCCGGGGCGTGTGGGGACTGCGGCTGGGCGGCGTCCAGGAGGACATCGCCCTGATCGCCCGCACGATCGCCGAGTTCGAGCCGGTGGTGATGTGCGCCCCCGACGACTGGACGGCGGGCAAGGCCCAGTCCTGGTGCGGCTCCGGAGTCGAGGTGATCACCGCGATCCCCACCGACGACCTGTGGATGCGCGACACCGCGCCGGTGTTCCGCCGGGACGGGTACGGCGGCCTGGACGCCGTGGTCCTCAACTTCAACGGCTGGGGCAACAAGCAGGTGCACCACGACGACGCCCGGGTCGCCGAGCTCGTCGCCACCCGCCGCGGCCTGCGCCACACCTTCGCGGACTTCGTCGGCGAGGGCGGCGCGATCGAGACCGACGGCGACGGCACCGTGATGGCCACCGAGAGCAGCCTGGTGAACAAGAACCGCAACCGCGGCATGAGCCGGGACGAGATCGAGGAGGCCGTCCTGGAGGCCTACGGCGCCGACACGATGATCTGGCTGCCCGGGATCAAGGGCCAGGACATCACCGACGACCACGTGGACGTCACCTCCCGGTTCGTCCGCCCCGGCACGGTGATGGTGCAGCTGCCGCCGGCCGACCGCAACGACGCCTGGGCCCGGGACGCCCGCGAGCAGTTCGCGATCCTCTCCGCCGCCACCGACGCCCGGGGGCGCCGCCTGCAGGTCGTCCCGGTGCACGGCCCGGACACCGTCCGCTCCCGCAGCTCCAAGTTCGTCGACTCCTACCTCAACTTCCACGTCGTCAACGGGGGCGTCATCACCGCCCAGTTCGGCGACGCGTACAAGGACGCCGCCGCCCGGGACGCGCTCGCCGCGGCCTTCCCCGGCCGTGAGGTGGTGCAGATCGACGTCGACCGCCTGATGGCCGGGGGCGGCGGCATCCACTGCTCGACCATGCACGAACCGCTGCCGTAACCCGGCCGCCCCGCGCACTCTCCTCCACCACCACACCGCCCAGACCCTCAGCTGGAGTTCCCGCATGACCAACGCCCTGTCCCGCCGCACCCTGATCCGCAGGCTCGCCGGCGTCGGCGCCGGAGTCGGCGCCCTCACCCTCGGCCTCACCGCCTGCGACCCCAACGACCTGAAGGACCTCGACGGCGCCGTACCGCCCACGCGGCCCGGCGGCACCCCCGGTGTGCGCCGCTTCGGCGCCGAGTGGGACAAGCACCTGCGCACGGTGATGTCCTGGCCCGCCTCCGAGAACGTCTGGGGCGACCAGCTCGCGGACGTCCGCCGGGACGTCGCCGGCCTGGCCCAGGCCATCGCCGCCCGCGAACCCGTCGTCCTGATGGCCCGGCCCGAACAGGCGGACGCCGCCCGGAAGGCCTGCGGCTCGGCGGTCGAGGTGGTCCCGATCGCGGTCGACGACCTGTGGGCCCGGGACA
Organism: Kitasatospora sp. NPDC057518; assembly: GCF_042802075.1. Lineage (NCBI taxonomy): Bacteria > Bacillati > Actinomycetota > Actinomycetes > Kitasatosporales > Streptomycetaceae > Kitasatospora > Kitasatospora sp. NPDC057518. The sequence continues at coordinate 788 of NZ_JBHVEU010000307.1, read as the reverse complement.
CCCTGCCGGTGTTCGTCGAGGAGGGCGGCACGGTCAAGGGCGTCGACTTCAACTTCAACGGCTGGGGCGGCAAGCAGCAGCGCGGCAACGACTCCAAGGTCGCCCGGACGGTGCTGGCCAAGTACGGCGTCGAACGGATCGAGACCCGGCTGGTCGCCGAGGGCGGCTCCTTCGAGACCGACGGCCAGGGCACCCTGATGGTCACCGAGAGCTCCGTCGTCAACGACAACCGCAACCCGGGCATGAGCCGGGACGCGGTCGAGGCCGAGCTGAAGAAGGTCCTCGGCGTGACCAAGGTGATCTGGCTGGCGGGCGTCAAGGGCAAGGACATCACCGACGCACACGTCGACTGCCTGACCCGCTTCGTCGCCCCCGGCGTGGTCCTGCTCGACCAGGCCTTCCCCGGCACCCCGGCGGACGTCTGGTCCCGCTCGGCCGACCAGGCCCGGTCCGTCCTGAAGGACGCCACCGACGCGACGGGCCGGAAGCTCCAGGTGGTGGAGCTCCAGCAGCCCGACCCCGACAAGATCACCGGGCGCGGCGACGCCTTCGTCTCCTCGTACATGAACTTCTACATCGGCACCAAGGGCGTCTACCTGCCGAAGTTCGGCGACGCCAGGGCCGACGACCGGGCCCAGCAGCTCATGAAGCAGTACTTCCCGGGCCGCGAGATCGTGCCGGTCAAGATCGACGCGATCGCGGCCGGCGGTGGCGGCATCCACTGCGCCACCCACGACATCCCCGCCCTGGGCTGACCGGACCGGCCGGGCCGGGGACAACCCCGGACC
>NZ_JBHVEU010000306.1:0-10727 GCF_042802075.1 Kitasatospora sp. NPDC057518 | reverse complement strand
AACTGCCCTGGGACCGCTACTGACCAGGGGTTTCACCAGCCGGCGGTCCGGGGCCCTCCGTCACCCGAACCGGGTCAGGCGCTCTTGACGGCCGCGAAGCGGTCCGAGACGTCCTGCCAGTTGACGACGTCCCACAGGCGGGTGACGTAGTCCGGGCGGACGTTGCGGTACTGCAGGTAGTAGGCGTGCTCCCAGGCGTCGAAGGCCAGCAGCGGGGTGGTGCCCTGGCCGACGTTGCCGTGGTGGTCGTAGACCTGCTCGACGATCAGGCGCTGGCCGAGCGGCTCCCAGGACAGGATGCCCCAGCCGGAGCCCTGCACGCCGGTGGTGGCGGTGGTGAGCTGCTTCTTGAAGGCGTCGAAGCTGCCGAAGTGCTCGGTGATGGCGTCGGCCAGCTCGCCCTCGGGGCGGTCGCCGCCCTCGGGCGAGAGGTTCTGCCAGAACAGCGAGTGCAGCACGTGGCCCGACAGGTGGAACGCGAAGGTCTTCTGCAGGCCGACCAGGCCGCCGAACTGCTCCTTGTCGCGGGCCTCGGCCAGCTGGTCCAGGGTGTCGTTGGCGCCCTTGACGTACGCGGCGTGGTGCTTGGAGTGGTGCAGCTCCAGGATCTCGGCCGACATCGCCCGCTCCAGCGCGGAGTAGTCGTACGGCAGGTCGGGAAGCGTGTAGGTGCCCATCAGGACACGGCCCCTTTCGGCGGGTTGAACGGTGGTGATCGTGCCGGGACAACACTATTGCGTATCAGTTGCAAGAACGAAGCATGGGCTCCTGCTTATTCCCGCACGTCCCGTCGGGCACAATGACCGCCGCTGACCACCCGTCCGGCCCAGCCGACTCGCCCCGCCCGCCCGACCCGTCCGGCCTGCCCGGCCCGTACGCCCCGTCACCCCGGCGGCCCGTCACTCCGCCGCACCGGTGCCCCTCCGGCAACGTTTCGGTCTCGTAGACCGGCAATCCGTTCCCGGGGCTTCCCTCCGTGTTCGCCGTTGTGCCATTTTACATGTCACACAGCAAGGCCCGTGCGCCCCACGCAGCGCGGCCACCCCCACCCTCAACGGCCCCGGAGGCCCCCACAGATGCGTCCCTCCTCGATAGCGAAGGACGGCGCGCGCAGACTCCCTGCGCTCGGCACCGCCCTCCTCCTCTCGCTCGGCCTGTTCGCACCCGCGGCGCAGGCCGCCGCCCCCGCGGCCGCCCCGGCCGGTCAGCCCGCCACCTCGGCCGGCCAGACCGCCGCACCGCGCACGATCCCGGTGCCCAAGTCCCCCGACACCCCCAAGGACGCCCGTCCGCTGGTCTCGGACCCGCAGGCCAAGGCCACCGCCCCGACGGCGGGCAGCACCGTCGGCGCCGCCAGGTCGGCACGGGCGCTCACCGCCGCCGCCTGCGACGTCTCCGCCTTCACCGGCAAGTCCGGTGCCGCGCTGGTCCAGCAGGTCAAGGGGGCCGGGCTCGACTGCGTCAACACCCTGTTCACGCTGACCGGCAACGACGCCAAGGGCGCCTTCAACGAGGCCCAGATGGTCACCGTCGCCAACGCCCTGCGCGACACCGCCGCCACCTACCCCGGCGACAACTCCACCTCCGCCGGGCAGCTGGTGCTCTTCCTGCGGGCCGGCTACTACGTGCAGTGGTACAACAAGGACGTCGTGGGCCCGTACGGCACCGGCCTCCAGACCGCCATCCGCGGTGCGCTGGACGCCTTCTACGCCGCCCCGCACAGCAAGGACGCCACCGACGCCAACGGTGCCACCCTCGCCGAGGCCGTCACCCTGATCGACAGCGCCCAGGAGAACGCCCGCTACACCGGCGTCGTCAAGCGGCTGCTGAACGACTACACCGGCAGCTGGCCCGCCACGATGGCCACCGCCGTGGCCAACACCGAGACCGTCATCGAGCGCGGCTTCGACCTGCCGGAGTTCGTCTCCGCCCTCCAGGCCGACCCGGCCTTCGCGACCACCGTGTCGTCCTTCGTCACCCGCAACAGCGGCCAGCTCAACGGCGGCGACACCGTCACCAAGATCGGCATCCAGCTCGGCAACCTGGTCGCCAACGACGCGCTGCGCGCCCAGGGCCGGCCGATCGTCAAGGACCTGATCAACCGCTACCCGCTGGTCGGCAACACCGGTCCGCTCACCATGAACCTGCTCTGGTTCACGGAGAAGAAGGACGCCGGCAACTGCTCCTACTACGGCACCTGTGACGTCCCGGCCAAGCTCGTGCCGCTGGTGCTCACCGTCGACCACACCTGCAACGCCAACCTGCGCATCCGCGCCCAGGACATGACCGCGCAGCAGCTCGCCGACACCTGCACCAGCCTGGTCAACCAGGACGCGTTCTTCCACAAGGTGGTCAAGGACAACGGCCCGGTCCCGAACGACAACAACACCAACCTCGAGGTCGTCGTCTTCGACGACTACTACAACTACAGCCTGTACGCCTGGGAGATGTACAAGATCGACGTCGACAACGGCGGCATGTACGAGGAGGGCAACCCGGCCACGGTCGGCAACCAGGCCCGCTTCATCGCCCACGAGGCCTCCTGGCTGCGCCCCCAGTTCCAGATCTGGAACCTCAACCACGAGTACACCCACTACCTCGACGGCCGCTACGACATGTACGGCGACTTCGAGGCCGGCATGACCACCCCGACCATCTGGTGGGTCGAGGGCCTCGCCGAGTACGTCTCCTACAGCTACCGCGGCGCCCACTACGACGACGCGGTCGCCCAGGCCGGCAAGGGCACCTACGCGCTGAGCACCCTGTTCGACACCACCTACGACAACGCGGACTCCACCCGGATCTACAACTGGGGCTACCTGGCCGTCCGCTACATGCTCCAGTCGCACCCGCAGGACGTCGACGCGCTGCTCGCCAAGTACCGCGCCGGTGACTGGAACGGCGCCCGCACGCTGCTGAAGACCACCATCGGCACCGCGTACGACGCCGACTTCGCCACCTGGCTCAAGGCCTGCGCCGCCGACAACTGCGGCTCGCTGCCCACCACCGAGCAGCCCAAGGCCCCGCTCTGCACCGCCACCGACGCCCGGCAGTACGACAAGAACTGCCGCCGCGACAACGTCGCCGCCACCACCGGGAACTACAGCTACAGCTTCCTGAACCTGCCGGCCGGCGTGAAGCAGCTGACCATCACCACCAGCGGGGGCACCGGCAACGCCGACCTCTACTACAACGCCGGCTCCTGGGCCACCACCGGCTCCTCCACGGCCAAGTCCGCCACCGGCGGCAACGGTGAGACCCTGACCATCACCAACCCGCCGGCCGGCTACGTCTTCTTCAGCCTCTACGCCCAGCAGGGCTTCGGCGGCGTCACCGTCACCACGACCTACAACTGACACCGACGCCCCACGACCGACCGACTGCCGCAGGCAGCAGGGCCCCGCGACTTCGCGGGGCCCTTTCGCTTTCCCGTTCCGACCCCCCCGCCCGGGGATATCCAGGGGTTATAACGATTCGGCCATCGAATAGGCCGTCAACGGCCCGTAAGAGATCGCATATTCCTCTGCCGAGGGGGTGTCCGGGCGGCGAAGTTTCGGTTAGTGTCCATGAACAGATCAACCGGTTCGGCCTCCGGCAACGGAATGCCGAATATCTCTGACGGCTCGGGTGCGGCATTCTCGCCACACCCGCCAATCCCCGGAATGGAGAGTTAGTCATGAAGATGGTCAAGGCGCTCGTCAAGAAGTTCAAGAAGAACGACGACCTCGCGAACCACGCGTGGGTGCTGCACGTTATCTAACGTGTCCAGCCGCTGGCGGGGGCCGGGTCGGCCGTGCCCCCGCCGGCGCCACGGCGCGTCCGGGATTCCTCCGCGCGCCACGCCGAACACACTGACCTGCCATTTCGCATTGGAGGCCGGATTCCCGTGGAAGAAATGGCGACGGCAACCGCGCGCAGCCGTTCCCTCGTGTTCGCCCCGAGGATTCAGGAGCTGCTGGCCAGGGACGAGAAGGTGTTCCGGATCGACCCGTCGAAGGTCGGCGTCTCGGACTCCCGGCTGATGGCCGAAATCGTCGCGGCCCGCCCCGTCCTTTCCACCGAGCGATCGGTCTACAAGCCCGCCGCCGGCTCCGACATCCCCCACGACAGCGCGACGCGCACCATCCGCGCGCTGGGGCAGGACGCCATGGCGGGCATCCGCAAGCCGCCGCCCCCGGCGCGCGGCATGGCCGGCTCCTGGCCCTACGCGGGCACCTCCTACCTGCGCCGCTGGCTGTTCTCCGACGACCCGCTGCCGGTCTCCCTGCTGTCGAAGCGCGGCGTCACCCGCTCCGACACCCTCTCCCGGCTCGTCGACCGCGCCGTCACCGCCTGGCCCGGCTCCGCCGACCAGGACGGGGGCACCGAACTGGCCGGACTGATCCGCGGCGCCGACGAGACGCTGGAACGCAAGCAGGCCATCGCGATGTACCGCCGGGCGACGGCCACCCTCTGCGACGGCGTGGCCGCCCTGGCCGGCAACGCCCTGTGGCTCATGGGCCCGGAACGGGACCGGCCGGAGCACCGCGCCAAGCTCACCGACGTCCTCTGGGAGACCCTGCGCCTGCTCCCGCCCGCCTGGATGCTCTACCGCAACGGCGGCGCGGCGTACACCGAACTCCACCCCGAGATCCGGCCCGAGGACGACGTCGCGCTCTTCCCGCTGCTGATGCACCGCCACCCCGACTACTGGTCCGACCCGCTGGACTTCCGCCCCGAGCGCTGGGACGGCGTCGCGGACCCGGAGAAGACGCCCGGGTTCATGCCCTTCGGCTTCGACGGCGCCCGCTGCTGGGCCAAGCACCTGATCGTGCCGCTGGCCGCGCAGCTGCTGACCGCGGCCCTGGACAACCGGCTGGTCGTCCACAGCCCGCGGCAGGACGCGCAGGTGCCGCTGCGCTCGCTGCTCGCCGTACGGTTCGAGGCGCGGGTCCGGGCCTGACGCCCCGGCGCCGCCTCCGGAACACCCCCGCCGCCCCGGAAGACCCCTGACACCACGGGACACACCATGGAATCGCCCACACTGGCCGACTGGGTCGGCGACGTCGACGGCTTCACCGGCCGCCAGTGGCAGCGCGAGCCCGCGCTCTTCCCCCGGAAGGCCCCGGAGGCGCCCACCTCGCCCGCCGCGCCCGCCTCGCCGTTCGACCTCGACGAACTCGACGCCGCCTTCGACGGCGGGCTGCTGCGCACGCCCTACCTGGAGATGGTCCGCTCCGACAAGGTGACCATCCCGCCGGAGGCCTTCACCACCTCGCGCACCGTCAACGGCACGGCGCACCACGGCTTCGCGGACCGCGCGAAGGTGCTCGCCCAGCTGCGCCGCGGGGCGACCCTGCTGCTGCGCTGCGTCGACCAGTGGCACCGTCCGACCGGCGAACTGGTGGCGCGGCTCTCCGAGGAGCTCGACCGGCGGGTGGAGGCGTTCTTCTTCGTCACCCCGGCCGGCGCCCAGGGCCTCGCCGTGCACCGCGACGACGCCGACGTGTTCGTCCTCCAGGCCGCCGGACGCAAGACCTGGTACGTCCACGACGCGCCGACGACGGCGGACTGGCGGCTCGGCGAACTCCCCGAGGACGAGCGCTCCCCGCTGCGCCTGCACGGCGTCCTGGAACCCGGCGGCGTGCTCTACATCCCGCGCGGCTTCGCCCACCGGGCGGTCGGCGCCGGGGGCCTGTCCGCCCACCTGTCACTGACCGTCCGCGACCTCTCCGTCCAGGACCTGCGCACCGCCCTGGAAGGGCAGTTGGCCGAAGGCCTCGGCCTGCCGGCCCGCCCGCTCGGCGAGCCCGCGATCACCGACGCCTGCGCCGCCCTGCTCGCCCACGCCCGGACGAGGCTCGACGCGCTCGGACCGGAGGACCTCCTGCGCGCCGCCCGCGCCGCCCGGACCGGCACCCCCCACGCCCCGGCAGCCCCGGCCGAACCCGCGGAAACCCTCACCGAGGCCGCCCGCACCTGGGAGTCCGCCACCCCCGCCGACGGCCGCTCCGGGCTCGCCTCCGTCGGCCGCACCTGGCGCCGCCTGCGCGGCGCGGCCGGGTAGCCTGCGGCGACGGCAGCGACAGTCCGGTGCAGGGAATCCGCCTCGATGATCTGATCGACCGACAGGATGCCTCGGACTGACTGACGTTCGACCAGCGAAGCCGCCCCGACTCGACGATCCTCTCCGTTCCGGGCGGCGCTGGGGCAGACTGCTCACCATGCGATCAGATGATCAGAGGGGCGCCCTGCCCAAGCCCGTCCTGCCGGACGTCGCCGCCGCCCGCGCGATCGGTCCCGAGGCCGCGGTGAAGGCCCGCTGGGAGGGGATCGTCCTGTCCTGGGAGTGGCTCCAGCAGGACATCGGGCACGGCCCCGGCAGCTGCCACGACGGCCTGGTGCGGCTGCTGAAGGCCGCCCGCGCCGAGCCCCGGCTGGGCCGGCTCTTCCCCTGGACCAGCCACCACGACCTGCACTTCAGCCTGTCGACCTCGTCCCCGTGGACCGCCTCGGGCGTGCCGTTCGCCGTGCCGCTGGACGGCGGCGGCTACCAGGTCCGCGGCCAGGGCGGCGCCGGGGTGCTCGGCACGCCCGCCACCCCGGAGGAGGCCGTCGCCCTGCTCGTCGAACACCTCCCGCCGGACCTCGGGCCGGTGTTCAACCACCCGGCGGACGAACCGCGCTGAGGCCGCCGGGGTGGCAGCGCCCCGCACCGGGGGTCACGATGGAAGCCCGGCCACCTCCGGCCCCGGCCCGATCGGAGCGCGATGAGCGACCAGCACAACGTCGTCCTGCTGACCTTCCCCGAGGCCGCCGCCTGGCGCCCGGCCTTCGACGAGGCGCAGCACCTGCCGGGCCTGCGGATGGTGGCGGCGATGGAGCGCAGCGCCGACGGGCTGCTGGAGGTCGCGGACACCTTCACCCGGGGCGCGGGGGTGGCGACCGTCGGCTCGGGTGTGCTGGGCGGCCTGATCGGGCTGCTCGGCGGGCCGGTCGGCGTGCTGCTGGGCTTCGCGGCCGGCGCGGCGCTCGGCAACGCGGCCGAGGAGCACCAGGCGAGCGAGGGCGGCGCCGGGCTGATCATGCTCTCGCCCCGGGTGCCGGACGGCGGGGCGCTGCTCGCCGTGGAGCTCCGGGAGTCCTCGCCCGCCCCGGCGGACGAGCTGGCCGCCCGGCACGGGGCCTCGGTCGAGCGGATCGACGCGCGCGAGTTCGCCGAGCGGGTCCGGGCGGCCGAGCAGAAGGCGGACGACGCGGGGGCCTCCTGAGCGGCACGGGGCCTCCTGAGCCGCGGGGGCCGTACGGGACCGGGCGTCCGGTTCCGTACGGCCCCCGCCGTCACTCCGCCCGCAGCGCGTCCACCGTGCGCGCCCGCGCCGCCCGTACGGCCGGGAGCAGCGCGCCGAGCAGGGCGATCGGCACGCCGCCGAGGCCGAGCAGGACCAGCGCCGGGGTACCGAAGACGTCCAGCGCGGCGGGCGGGAAGTTCAGCCCGGCGCTGTGGCCCATCGCGGGCACCGTCAGGCCGTGCAGCAGCAGCCCCACCGGCAGGCCGATCGCGCCGCCGACGGCACCGGTCAGCAGGACCGAGGCGAGGACGACGCCCACGGTCTGGGCCGGGGTCATGCCGAGCGCCTTGGCGACGCCGGTGTCCCGGGTGCGCTCGCGGATCTCCAGGACGACGGTGTTGAACACCCCGAGCCCGGCGACCACGAGCAGCAGCAGGGTGAGCGTGGCGGTGAGCGAGTTCAGGGCGGCGATCGAGCCGCTGGAGCCGTGCGGCCCGCCGGTGTCGGCGGTCATGTGTGCCGGGGCGAGCGCGGCGGTGAGGGCGGCGGCGTAACCGGCGCGGTCGGTGCCCGGCTTCAGCTTGACGAACCAGAAGTCGGGGGTCGGAGCCGTTCCGGGCGGGTAGCTGCCGGCGTCGGTGAGCAGTTCGTTGGTCTGCACGTGCGGGTCGAAGACCTCGCCGACGATCCGGACGGTGACGGCCCGGCCGTGGGTCGTGAAGGTCACCTGGTCTCCGAGGTTGACGGAGGCCTCGGTCAGGAAGGTGGACGGGGCGACGGCCTCGCCCGGGCCCCGGTACCAGCGGCCGCTGACCATCTTGTAGCCCGCCCGGGAGGAGTCGCCGTCGAAGGCGGTCACCGTGGTGGCGCCGGCCACCCCGGGGACGGTGACGTCCTCGGTGCCGTTGCCGAGGTACCCGGCGGTGCCCGGCTGGGCGTCCAGTGCGGCGGTGACCACGGCCCGGTCGGCCGGGGCGGGCCTGGCCGGCGCCGTTCCGGGCGGGCCGTCCGGCCGGACCGGGTGCACCGCGACGTCCCCCGCGTCACGGGTCTTCGCCTCCTGCACCCAGCTCATCGTCCCGCCCATGCCCACCGCGAAGACGGCCGCCGCCGTGCCGAACAGCACCGCCGCGAGCATTCCGGCCGCGCGCGCCGGGCGGGCGAAGGGCTGGGCGAGGCCGAGGCTGAGCGGCCTGGGCAGCGGCAGCCGGGCGGCCAGTGCGGCGGCGCGGGCGGCCAGGACGTCCCGCCGGGTGCCGCCCGCGGTCCGGCCGACGGCGAGCGCGTCCACCGTGCGCAGCCGGCCGGCCCGGGCGGCTGCGGCCCAGGCGACCAGCGCGACGGCGGCCAGGGTGCCGCCGGCCACCGCGACGTCCACCCAGGGGACGAGGCCGGAGGTGTCGGTGCCGTACAGCGAGCCGGTGGTGGCGAGCACCGGGACGGTCAGCGCGTTGCCCACGACGACCCCGAGCAGGGTGCCGGCGGCGGCCGGGACCAGCGCCTGGGCGACGTACGCCCGCACCACCTGGGCGGGGGTGCAGCCGAGCGCCTTGAGCACGCCGATCCGCCGGGTGGCGGTGCCCACCGCGCCGGCCACCACGTTGCCCGCGACCAGCACGGACATCGCCATGCCGAGCAGGCCGAAGGCGACCATGAAGGGCAGGAACAGCGCGGTGTTGCGGTCCGAGCCCTGTTTGGCGGTGAGCCAGGACTGGGCGCCGGTGAGCGCCCCGGCGGGGGCGGCGGCCGTGACGGCGGCCCGGTCGGCGGCCATGGCGTCGGCGCTGCCGGCGTCGCTGAAGCGGTAGAGCATCTGGTAGCCGGGGGTGCTGCCGGGCGCGGTGAGGGCAGTGACGGTCTCCGGGGTCACCCAGGCGTCGGCGGTACGGCTGACGGAGCGGGCGAGGCCGACGACCTTGAGGGTCGGCGCCCCCGGCAGGCCGGGCACCCGCAGGCTGCCGCCCAGGCCCCTCGGCTGGTCGTGGTACCCGGCGTCGATCACCACCTCGCCCGGCTGCTGCGGCCAACTCCCTTGGACCAGGGTGACGTTGTCGACGCCGACGGCGGCCGAGCCACGCCCGGCGACGGTCATCGGCCCCATCGTCACCCCGGGCGGCATGCCCAGGCCGGGGCCCGGCTCGGGGTCGACGGTGACGGTGCGGTACGGCCCGGCGGCGGCCGCCACCCCGGGGGCGTGCGCGGTGGCGGCGAGCTGGTCGGCGCTCGCCCGGGCGCCGTCGAAGCGCGCGGTGAGGTGGGCGCCGCGCTGGTGGTCGAAGGCCTGGTCGAAGGGGTCCTGGGAGGCGACCAGCAGCGAGCCGCCGAGGACGGAGCAGGTGGTGGCCACCAGGGCGGCCAGCCCGACCGCGACGGACTGCGTCCGGCGCCTGCGCACACCGGCCCGGACGACCCTGCCGAGCGCGCTCATGCCGTCACCGCCGGGCCCGGAGCCGTACCCGCAGTCGAAGCCCCGGCCGCAGCCGCACCCGAAGCCACGTCCGGCCCCGAAGTCGACCCCGGACCCGAGTCCGCCTCGACCCGGCCGTCCCGCATCCGCACGGTGCGGGTGGCGCAGTCCTCGGCCAGGGTCAGGTCGTGGGTGACGAGCAGGACGGTCTGCCCGTCCTCGTGCAGTTCCCGGAACAGCTCCTTGACGTCCTCGCCCGAGGCCGAGTCCAGCGCCCCGGTCGGCTCGTCCGCGAGCAGCAGTGTCGGCCGGTTCATCAACGCCCGTGCCACCGCGACGCGTTGGCGCTCGCCACCGGAGAGCCGGCCCGGGTGGGCGCGGGCGTGCCGGTCGATGCCGAGGCTCTCCAGCAGTTCGGCGGCCCGGCGCCGGGCCTCGGCGCGCGGGACGCCGGCCAGTTCGCCGGCCAGCACCACGTTGTCGGCCACGGTGAGGTCGTCCAGCAGGTTGAAGAACTGGAACACCATGCCGATCGTGCCGCGCCGGTAGCGGGCCGAGGCCGCCTCGCCCAGCCGGTCCACCCGCACCCCGGCCACGGTGACCGTCCCGGCGCTCGGCCGGTCCAGCCCGGCGACCAGGTTCAGCAGGGTGGACTTCCCGCTGCCGGACGGGCCGAGCACAGCCACCGACTCCCCCGTCCGCACGCTCAGCGTGACCCCGTCCAGGGCCGCCCGGGCGCCCTCGTAGTGACGGCTCACCCCGTTCAGTTCGATCACCGGATCGCCGCTCATGTCCCCGCTCCTCGTCGTTGCCCGCCTGCTGACGAGGACGAAGGTACGAACGGGCGGCCCGCGCCCGCGTCAGCCGTCCGCCGCACCATCGCTACCGCGTCCGGCGGACCCGGGCGCGGCGTCATCCTTCCGACGTAGTCGCCGGGTGTACCCGCCGCCCGCCACCCGCGGGGCTGTCCCCCGGCGTCCGCGGCCCCCACAATGTCCCGGTGATCAACCATCCGACGGTGCGGCGGCTGCGCGCGGCGGTCCGGCTGG
>NZ_JBHVEU010000305.1:0-10736 GCF_042802075.1 Kitasatospora sp. NPDC057518 | reverse complement strand
GATCAGGAAGGTCCGGCCGGCAGAGCCCGGCGACACATCTGGCACGTAACTGGCACGACGCCTCTTCCCGCCTCCGCGGCTGAGGAACGAACAAGGCCCAAGTTCCCGGTTCGGTACCGGTGGCCTGGGCCTTTGCCGTGCTTCCTACTGGTGGGCGCGGACGGTTTCGAACCGCCGACATCTGCTTTGTAAGAGCAGCGCTCTACCACTGAGCTACGCGCCCCCTGCCGTGGCCCGACCGGGCGCACGACGAGAGCCTAGGGTACCTGGTCCCGGGAGGTGGTGGGGGACGGGCGCCCGGTGAGGGGCGGGGCCGTGCGGCGGGCGGGGTGGGAGGGGGTGCCGGGCCGGTGGGGGGATCGGGGAGAATGGGGGCCGGATCAGCGGGTCGGAGCAGGGAGCGCGCAGTGACGGTGGCCGGCGGGAGCGGGCGGGGGCGGCGTCGGGCGGGGGCGGCACTGGCCGACGCGTTGGTGGTGCCGGTGGCGCTGGCGGGTGCGCTGGCCGCGGTCGGGCTGGCCTCGGCCGGAACCGGCGGCTGGTGGGGCCGGCGCGGCGGCGGCGAGGGCGGACGGGCGCAGGCCCGGGAGGCCCGGGCGGCGGCCCAGGAGGCGTTCTACGAGCTGGAGGAGACCCAGCGCGAGGTGCAGCTCGCGGTGGAGACCGTCCGAGCGGCCGAGGAGGGCCCGACGGCGCAGCGCGCGCTGGCCGACCTGGCGGCGATCTCCGGCCGGGTCGAGCAGGTCACCGTGAACTACCTCGCCGCGCTCGACGCCCACAACCTGGACAGTGAGACCCTGGACGCCGGCACGGCCGCGCAGGCCAGGCGCCGACTGGAGGACGTGAAGAGCCAGCTCGGCTCGGCCCGGGCGGAGCTGAACGACTTCCTGCGCCGCCTGCAGCCGACCGTCGAGCACGCCGAGCAGCAGCTGATGCGGGTCACCCCGGCGGTCGAGCAGGCCAAGCGCGCGCTGCTCGCGGCCACCACCGCGCTGGACGGGGCGCGCGGCGCCGGCCTGCGGGCGGACGACCTGGCGGCCCGGCTCGCCGAACTGGCGCCCGAGCTCGGCCGGCTGAACGAGGGCCCGGCCCGGCACGGGGTCGCGGACACCCTGCGGCGCGCGGAGGACGTGAAGCAGCGCGCCGAGGCGATCGCCGCCGACGCCGGACAACTGCCGGAGCGGGCGCGGGAGATCGACCGGCGGGTGGCGAGCCTGCGGACCCGCATCCAGGCGCTGGAGACCAAGGCCGAGACGGTCGAGCCCGCCCTGAGCGAGCTGCGCCGCCGGTTCAGCACCGCCTGCTGGCAGGACCTCCAGCGGGTGCCGGACCAGGTCGCGGAGGCCGGGCGGGCCGCCGAACGCAAGCTCGCCGAGGCCGCCCGGGCCCGGGACGAGCAGCGCTGGGCCGACGCCACCGCCGCGATCGGGACGGTCCGCGCGCTGCTGGAGACCGCCGACGGCTCGGTGCTCGCGGCGAACGACCGGCTGCGGCAGCTGAACGAGGTGCAGCACGACCCCAACCGGGAGATCGAGCGCGCCCGCTTCGCCATCCGGGACGCGCAGCGGCTGGCGATGGCCGGGCGCAGCGCGCCGGACCCGCGGCACGCCGCCCCGCTGGACGAGGCGGTGGCCCGGCTGGACCGCGCCGTGGCCACGCTGGAGGCGGCCGGCCGGCACCCCGACTACTGGCACTTCCTGACCGAGCTCGCGGCGGTGCGGGACACGGCGGCACGGGTGATCGAGCTGATCCGCGGGGACCTCGGCGGCCACCGGTAGCACCGGGAGCGCCAAGGCATCGGTAGCACCGAAGCACCCGGAAGCCCTGGAAGCACCGGAAGCGGGCTGCCGGCGGGGACCCCGCTCGGTACCCTGCCGGTATGCCTCGCTACGACTTCCGCTGCCGCTCCTGCGGCGCCACCTTCGAGCTCCGCCGCCCGATGGCCCAGGCCAACGACCCCGCCGTCTGCCCGCAGGGCCACCAGGACACCGTGAAGCTGCTGTCCACCGTCGCCGTCACGGGCGGCGCGGCCGCCGCCCCGCAGGCCCCCGCCGGGGGCGGGGGCGGTTGCTGCGGCGGCGGCTGCTGCGGCTGACCACCCGCAGCCGAACCCGGCCCCGGACCCGAACCCGGGGGTCAGCCCCCGACCGGCAGGGCCGACGCCCCCGCCAGGAACCGCCGGACGATCTCCTCCCCCGCCGTCACCCCCACCTCCGTCAGGGCGGTGACGCCGGGGGCCGTCCAGCCGCTGTCCGCGAGTTCGCCGTGCCCCGGGCGCCAGCCCGCGTCCGCCGCGAGCAGCAGGTCGGCGTCGAGCAGCGAGTCCCCGGCCGCCAGCACGGTGTCCGCGCCGCGGCGCCGGACGACCTCGGCCAGCGCGGCGCTCTTGGTGAGCGGCGCGGGCACCGCGTACACCTTGCGGCCCTGCAGGGAGACCGTCCAGCCGCGCTCGGCGCACCAGCCGGCCAGCTCCGCCAGCCAGCCCTCCGGCAGCGCGGCGCGCTCGACCACCAGGTAGGCGAACAGCTCGTCGGCGACCCGCCGCTTGTGCGTCCACTCCGGGTCGGCGCACAGGGCGAGCCGCCGGACGACCTCCTCCAGCGGGGCCGAGCCGGCGGCTATCCGCGCGGTGATCTCGGCCCGCCAGTCACCGTCCGGCACGCCGTCCACCAGCAGCTGCCCGCCGTTGGCGCAGATCGCGTACGCGGGGACCCAGTCCGGCGTCGGGCCGGGCAGGTTGACCCGCCCGTACTGCTCCGGCGTGCGGGTGGTGGCCGGCACGAAGCAGGCCTCCCGGGCGAGTTCGGCGAGCAGCCCGGCGGCCCGCTCGGTCATGAAGGACAGCGGCCGCCCCTGGTACACCTCGACGCAGAGCAGCCTCGGCGCCAGCCGGTCGGGCCCGGCCAGGGCCATGGCCCGCTCGGAGTAGATCAGCGTCCGGTCGAGGTCGCTGGCCACCAGGACACCCATCAGGATTCCCTCCCCGTCGTCTCGGTCACGGTGCCCCCGTCGGCCACCGCTCGCCCGTCTCCCCCGGTCGCCCCGCGGCTGTAGCGGGGGTGGATCAGGCCGACGCAGGTGTACGGCAGGCCGTCCACCTCCTCGACCTCGACGCCGCGCTGGGCGGCGAGCAGCCGGACGTGGTCGAGGTCCGCCCCGGCGCCGCGCCGGGCGAGGATCCGCCAGGGGACACGGCGCAGCAGCACCCGGGTGGTCTCGCCGACACCGGGCTTGACCAGGTTGACGTTGTCGATGCCGTACTCGGCGCTGATCCGCTCGACGGCGGCCCAGCCGGCCCGGTCGGGCTCCCGGTGCGGGTCGGCGGCGAGCCGGTCGGCGCCCTCGACCGCCGCGGCGCGGACCTCGCCGAAGCGGGCGGCCACCGCGTCCAGGAAGAGCGCCGAGACGTCGTTCCCGGCCAGCTCGGCGTAGTGCTTGGCGCCGTGGAAGTCGTCCGGCCCGATCAGCCCGGCGCGCAGCACGGTGCGCGAAACCAGCCCGGAGACCGTGGAGTTGAGGCAGGCGGACGGGATCAGGAAGTCGTCCCTGGTGCCGTACGTCCGCACGCAGCGGCCCGGGTCGGCGAGCACCGCGAGGTCCGGGTCGAAGCCGGTGCCAGCCAGCGCGTCGGCCAGTTCGCGGGTGATCGCGCCCTTGCCCGTCCAGCCGTCCACGAACACCACGTCCTGCGCCCGGTGGTGGGCCGCCAGGTACCGCAGTGCGACCGGGTCGATGCCGCGGCCGCGCACGATCGAGACCGCGTAGTGCGGCACCGACAGGCCGTGGGCGAAGGCCAGCCAGCGGCGGACCAGGATGCCGACGGGCGTGCCGGCCCGGGCCAGCGAGGCCAGCACCAGCCCGGGGCCGCGCTCGCGCAGCAGCGTCTCGGCGACGGTGCCGACGGCGAGCGCGATCCGGCCGGCGGAGCCGCGCAGCGCCTGGTGGAACAGCTCCTGGTACTCGGGGCTGGGCTGGTACTCGACCGGCAGCGACTCGGCGTAGTGGGCGCCACCGTTCTGGACGGCCTCCTCGCGCTCCTCGGTGGGGGCTTCGAGCGCGACCCCGGAGAGGTCCTTGAGCAGCCAGGCCACCTCCTCGGCGGGGTACGAGGAGAACGCCGGCCCGTACAGGGGCGCGGGCAACTCCGAAGAACCGGGCAACTCCGAAGACAGGGGCGCGGCGAGCGGAGCGGGCACGACGGGCACCGGCCGGTGCGAGGGCAGCACGGCGAGCACCACCCGGTCGGTCACCCGCCGCAGCTGGCCGAGCAGCGCCCGCTCGCCCTCGTGCAGCGCCGGGGTGTCGGCCACGTCGTCCACCACCAGCACCACGGCGTCGAAGCGCCGCGCCGGGTCGCTGCCGGGGGCGACGTTGTACGCGTAGCGCTCGGACGAGCCGCCGTCCCGCGGGTCGTCGTGGGCGGGGAAGGCGAGCCGGGTGCGGATGGCGTAGCCAGGGTCGTCCACCGCCAGGACGGGCGAGCGGGTGGTGGTGGAGAACCGGACGCGGTCGCCGCCGAGCCGCTCGGCGAGGGCGTCGGCCAGGCGCAGCGGCGCGTACATCAGCTCCTCGAAGCCGAGTACCAGCACCCGCCGCGCACCGGCGGGCAGGGCCTCGGCGAGCTGCCCGGCCAGCCGGGGCAGTGCGGCGTCCAGCCGGGCGCGGTCGCGGGCGGTGAAGCCGTGCCGGCCGCCGTCCGGGAGCCCGGCGGGCCAGTCCAGTTCGACCCGGTCCAGCGGCGCGGGTCCGGCCGACGGCGGCTCCCCGACCGGGGGCGCGGCGGCCGGCGCCGCCTCGGCGATCAGCCGCTCGGCCCGCGCCACGACGTCCTCCGGCAGCTCGACGCCGCCGCTCGCGGTGGCCACCAGGTCCAGCCGGACGCCGAGTTCGGCGGCGGCCTCATCGAGCCGGCGCCGGTCGGCCGCGGAGCGCAGGTCCACCAGGGCGACCACCACGTAGTGCCCGCGCGGGTGGCGGGCGTGCAGGTCGCGGATGGTGTTGAGCACCGTCCGTCCGGTCGAGAACTCGTCGTCCACCAGCACCAGCGGCCCGTCGCCGGCGAGGAGTCCGGGGTCGGCGGGGAGCAGCAGGTGCGAGGTGGCGTGCGAGTGCTCCTCCTCGAAGCCGCCGACCGGGTCCAGGCCGGGCACCGGCCGGCGGGTGGAGTGCAGGTAGGGGGCGTCCAGGCCGTCGGCGACGCTGTGGCCGAGGCCGGTGGCCGTCTCCGCGTAGCCGAGTACGACGGCCCGTGCGGCCGCCTCCGCGCCGAGCAGGTCGCGGACCCGGCGGCCGAGTTCGAGCCCGGCGCCGTGGACCACCGAGGGCCGCTGCGGCACGTGCTTGCCGAGCACGGTGGAGACCAGCAGGTGGGCGCGCTTGGGGTTCCCCGAGCGCAGCGCCAGGCCGACGAGTTCGGGGAGGCGCTCGGAGCCGGTCAGGGCGATCCCGGCCCGGTCGGCGACCCAACGGCCGGTCCACGTCTGCGGTGTTGCTGTCACTGCTGGTCCTGCCTTCGGTGGTGCGATGGTGCGTTCGTCGGTGCGTTCGTAGCCGGCGTTCACGGGTGCGTTCGTCATGTCCGTCGGTGTGTCCGTCGTGTCCGTCCGGGCGCCGTCAGCCGCACAGGCAGGCCGACAGCAGTTCGGCGAAGCTCACGTCCTCCCGGGCCACCCCGAACACCTCCGCCCGCAGCAGCACCCGCTCCGCCCAGGCCCGGTGCGGCCGGGCCTCGTTCATCTTGTTGGTGTACGCCGAGCGCAGTACCCCGCCGCCGTCCTGCTCCTGCCGGAGGATGTCGCGGGCGTCGCAGTACTCCTCGTGCGTGACCACGGAGAGGGCGTGCACGGCCGGTACGTGGCTGGGGTGGATGCAGGTCTTGCCGAGCAGGCCGTTGGCCCGGTCGAGTTCGACCTCCCGGATCAGCCCGTCCAGGTCGTGTTCGATGATCCGCCGGCGGACCTCCTCGCCGGAGGCCCGGAGCACCCCGGCCGCGGCCGGGACGGAGGCCCCGGCGAACGGGGTCCGGCGCAGCTGCGGCTTGAACATCCGCTCCTGCACCGGGAAGTACTCCCAGACCGGGCCGGTGACGGTGTACCCGGTGCCGTCCGCCCGGCCGAGCACGTTGACCACGTCCCCGATCACCGAGGCGACCAGCGCCACGTCGTACGCGGTGAGGTCGGGCGAGCGCCGCAGGCCGTACGCGGAGCAGAGGTCGGTGACCCCGAGCCGGACGGCGAGCACCCGTTCGCGGTGGCCGGCGAGCAGCTCGGCGATGCCGAACAGCTGCTCCCGCCTGGTCTCCAGGTGGGCGAGTTCGGGCGACTCCAGGACGGGCATGGCGAACAGCCGCCGCCCGGTCGCGGCCTCGGCGGCGGCCAGCGCGGCCAGGTACCCGCCGCCGTTCGCCGGGGTGAACTTCGGCAGCACGAAGCCGCTGAGCAGTTCGACGGCCGGGCCGAGACGCTCGGCCAGGTCGAGGATCTGGGCGGCGCTGCGGACCCTGATGAAGAGCAGGGGGTGGCTCTGTGCACAGTCGGTGAAGTCCTTGACCAGGTCATTCAACTGCTCGACCAGGTTCCGCTCGCCCGCGTCCACCTCGTGGTCGGCGATCGCGTCCTCCAGGCAGAGCACCATCGACACCACGCCCCGACCAGCGAGTTTGCGGATGTCGGCGGCCAGGGCGGGCCTGGTGGCCGGGCTGTAGAGGGTGCCGCCGAGGGCGGTGGCGATCACCTCCGGCCCGCTCCGCGCGCTGAACGGGCGCGGCTGTTCCAGGAAGAGCCGGCCGCGTACGTCCTCGGCGAGGTGGCCGAAATGGCGCAAGGTGCTCTCCTCCAGGAAGTGGACCGGCCCCCGGCCCGTTGCCGACGACACCCTGGTCAACCGGCCGACCGGGCGCCAAGGTTCCCGGGCACGCCGCCGCCGGACGCCCCTCCGCCGAACCCCCGGAGACCTTTCGACCGCCCATCGTACGGACGGGATCCGGCCGGTCCCGGTTCCCCGGCACTGAACTCCCGGAACATCCCGGTCCACTTGGACGATCATGGGCGCATCGATGCCCCATCCCGGAAACGACGGCGGCAAACCTCGGAAAGCGCAAGTCTTGGCAAAGTCCGACTCCGCGCGGACCGGTCCGGTCACGTTGTCCGAAGGGGTGGCGAACAGGCAGGATGGTCGGCTATGACGCACGTGATGGCCAAGGGCGCCAACATCGCACTGCCGGCGGCGGCGGTCCGCGCCGTGCTGCGCTGGAGCGCCACGCCCGGTGCGCCGGACGTGGACGCGTCCGCGCTGCTGCTCGGCGCCTCCGGAAAGGTCCGCTCGGACGCCGACTTCGTCTTCTACAACCAGCCCCGCCACCCCTCCGGCCTGGTCCGCCACCTGCCCAAGCAGCAGACCTCCGGCGGCGCCGAGATCATCGACACGGTCGAGGTCGAACTGGGCAAGCTGCCCGCCGAGGTGGACCGCGTGGTACTGGCCGGCTCCTCCGAGGGCGGGCCGTTCCGCGCCGTGCCGGGGCTGCGCCTGCTGCTCTTCGACGCCACGGCCGGCGAGGGCGTCCCCGCACTCGCCGAGTTCGCGATCGACGACGCCGAGAACGTCACCGCCCTCGTCGCGGGCGAGCTGTACCGCCGCTCCGGGGCCTGGAAGTTCCGGGCGATCGGCCAGGGCTACACCTCCGGGCTGATCGGCCTCGCCACCGACTTCGGCATCACCGTGGACGACGAGGCGGAGGCCGACCAGGCCCTCGGCGCCGCCCCCGCCCCGTCCGGCGCGTCCGGCGCGTTCGACCCGCGCAGCACCCCGCTGCCGGACCCGCGCTCGACCACCCCCGAGCCGGGCACCTTCACCCTGGCCCCGGCCGTCCCGCAGTCACCGCCCACCCCGGCCCCGGCCACCGCACCGGCCCCGGCCACCGCCGCGAACGCCTCGCCCGCGCCGGCGACCCCGCCGCCGCCCACCGCCCCGCCGACCGTGCCCCCGCCGCCCACCGCTCCCCCGAGCAACCGACCCGGCACCGGCTACGGCTACCCCCAGCAGCCCGGCACGGGGTACGGCTACCCCCAGCAGCAGCCCGCACCGCAGCAGCAGCCCACCGGCGGCTACGGCTACCCGCAACCGGGCACCGGCCAGCAGCCCTACCAGCAGCAGCCGGGCGGTTACGGGTACCCCCAGCAGAACCAGCCCGCGCCGCCGCAGCAGCGCCCCGCCGGCTACGGCTACCCGCAGCCCGGCACCGGCCAGCAGCCGCCCGTCCCGCCGCAGCCGCCGGCGGCCCAGCCCCCGGCGCCCACCGGCGAGGAGTTCGCGCTGCCCCCGCAGGGCCCGCAGTTCCAGCCCCGCTGACACCCCCGGCGGGGCCGCCGGACGACCCCGGCCCCGCCGCGCGCACCGCCCGCCGCCGTGGAACCGCCGCACGCACCGCCCGTCGCCGTGGAACCGCCGCGCCCGCCGGTGTCAGTCGCCCTTGTACCCGCGCTGCCACTGCATCCCGAACCCGTACAGCCGGTCGATGTCCGCCTGGAACCCGTTGACATACCGCACCTCGCGCCGCACCGTCAGCTGGTTGTCCCCCGCGTTCTCGATCAGCACCACCGCGCAGGAGCGCGCCGCCCGGGCCCGCTCCTCCAGCTTGATCTCGATCCGCGGCCCGGTCTGCGGCACGATCGTGACCACCGCGTGCGACTGCTCGAAGGCCGGCGTGCCGTCGTAGATGTAGACGAAGATCAGCAGCCGCTTGAACTTGTCCTTCTTCTCCAGGTTGACGTACATCGTCTCGCCGGACGGCGCCCCGTACTGGTCGTCGCCGCTGAGCTTGATGTACGGCGCGTTCTGGAGGTCGCCGAAGAGCCCGCCGAGCGGCTGCACCACGCCGGTGCTCCCGTCGGAGAGCTCGTACATGCAGGCCAGGTCGAGGTCGACGTTCATCGGCTCGCTGTTCTGCGGCGAGTCCGGGTCCTGCGGCCGCAGGATCCGCGGGCTGAAGAACCGCTTGACGGACTCCCGGGCGCTCGGCCGGCGGGAGCCCCCGGCGCTCATCGTCCAGTGCAGGTTGACGTAGAGGTAGCCGGTGGTGGCGGCCGACCCGGTGATCGCGTGCTGCGGAGTCGACTTGGTGAGTATGACCTTGTGCTGACCGCCGGGGTTGTCGAAGGTGTAGCTCTTGTCCCCGCGCAGGTACTCCCAGATCGAGACCATGCCGTCCTCTCCCCCTGCTCCCGCCAGGCGTTCTGACGGTCCGCCGACCAATGATCGGGCATCGGCCCGGCCGTCGGATACCCCGTCCACCCCTCCCCTATCCAACCGGCGGGTCGATTGGCAGGAGGAAGCCGCCCTCCCGTAACATGCCGCCCCTTCGGACGCGATATCGTCTAGCCGCACAGGCGTCCCGTCCGCCCCTGCGCGGGTGCGGCGGGCATGCCGTGCGGCGACGAACCGACCGTCAGGCGGTGCCCGTACAGCGGGCCCTGACCACCTGTGTCGCGCTGTGATCCTGTCCCCTGCGGAAACCCGAGGCCCGACCCGCAATGAACCTGACCTCCATACAGCTGGTCTGGACCGTCATCGGCGGCGCAGCCCTGCTGTTCGTCGCCGTCCTGCTGGCGACGCTGCGTTTCAAGAGCTCGAAGAAGGACGAGTCCGGCGACTCCTGGGAGCGCAGCGAGGAGCGCCGCCGGCGCAAGGAGATGATCTACGGCATCTCCTCGTACACGCTGCTGTTCTGCTGCGCCGGCGTCGCCGCGGCCCTCTCCTTCCACGGCCTGGTCGGCTTCGGCAAGGAGAACCTGGGCCTGTCCGGCGGCTGGGAGTACCTCGTCCCGTTCGGCCTGGACGGCGCCGCGATGTTCTGCTCGGTACTCGCCGTCCGCGAGGCCAGCCACGGTGACGCCGCGCTCGGCTCGCGCCTGCTGGTCTGGGTGTTCGCGATCGCCTCGGCCTGGTTCAACTGGGTGCACGCCCCGCGCGGCGTGTCGCACGACGGCGCCCCGCAGTTCTTCTCCGGCATGTCGATCTCGGCGGCGATCCTGTTCGACCGCGCGCTGAAGCAGACCCGCAAGGCCGCGCTGCGCGAGCAGGGCCTGGTGCCGCGCCCGCTGCCGCAGATCCGCATCGTCCGCTGGCTGCGCGCCCCGCGCGAGACCTACGCGGCCTGGTCGCTGATGCTGCTGGAGAACGTCCGCAGCCTGGACGAGGCGGTCGAGGAGGTGCGCGAGGAGCGCCAGGCGAAGCTGGACGCCAAGGCCCGCGCCCGCACCGCCGACCGCCGCGAGCGGGCCGAGCTGAAGGCCATCTCGCGCCAGGGCGGCATGCTCGCCCGGGGCCGCGGCGGCCGCCAGGTTCCCGCCCTCACGGCTGCCGGAGACGGCCCGAGCGCTACGGAGCCTGCCCTAGCCGCGGAAACCGACGCCACCACCTCGACCTCCCCGGCCTCGTCGTACGCGGACCCGCACCGGTCCGCCGACTCCTTCGAGCCGGCCGCCCTGGACGCCGGCCGCCGGCCGCGCGCCGCCGTCGGCTCCTCGTACGCGTCCTCCTCGTACGCGTCCTCCGGCACCGGGTCGTCCCGCAGCGACTCGACCATCGACCTGACGGCCGACGACGACACCCTGTCGATGCCGAAGCTGGACTCGCTGGAGCGCAAGCTGCGCGCGATCGAGCAGCAGCTCGGCTGACCGGGCGTCCCCCGGGGACAACCAGGAAGCACGGGAAAGGCCGCCCCCGGGAGACCCCGGGGG